>NZ_VZZS01000003.1:0-174982 GCF_009650575.1 Pseudomonas sp. MNR3A
GAATGCTCATTTACAACCCGTAAAGTCGAGCGCGACTCCGACCGTTCCTCGGCTGTTTTCGCCTTGCCTGACCTTCGTCTCAAGGCTTTTCATGCAGACCCTAGCGCATCGACCTTGGCCGCCTGCGCATCGGCCTGCTTGCCCGGCGCACGCACCTGGCTGATCAGCAGGGCCGCGATCACTGCCGGAATCGCACAGAAGAAGAAAATCCACTCCACCGGCATGTGCATGGCCAGCAGCAGGCTGCCGAACAACGGCCCGAGGATCGAACCGAAGCGCCCGACGCCCAGCGCCCAGCCGGTACCGGTCGCACGAACCTGGGCCGGGTAGAAGTTGCTGACGAAGGCATTGAGTGTCAGTTGTCCGCCGATGATACAGAAACCTGCAGCGAACACGCTTGGCACCAGCCAGCGCGGATCAGCGTGGTTCAACCCGACCAGCACGCTGAAGACCGCAGCGCCCACCAGGACCGCCGCCAGTAACCTGGCCTTGTTGGCCATGCGATCGGCGCACCAGGCCAGGCAGATCGCGCCGAAGGTCCCGGCAAACAGGAACAGCGAAGTCACCAGGTTGGCTTGCTTGAGCGCCAGCCCGCTCTCCAGCAACAGCGACGGCAGCCAGCTGATCATGAAATACAGCAGGATCAGGCTGACGAAGAAGGTACCCCAGATGAGCAGCGTCGGCCGGGCGAAGCCATCGCGGAACAAGCCCAATACGGTCAGTTTGTCTGCCGCCGGCTCATCCACCGCAAGCTGTGCCGCCGGCACTTGCCAGCCGGGTAGCACGCGCGCTGCCAGGCGTTGCAGACGGGCGTAGGGAGGTGCATCGCGCAACAGCCGGGGCAAGGACTCGGGCAGGAACATCACCAGGAAGGGGAACAACAGCAGCGGCGCCACGCCACCGGCCAGAAACACCGCCTCCCAACCGAACCTGTCGATGAAGCCTGCCGCGACGAAGCCACCCGCCGCGCCGCCGAGGGAGAATCCGCAGGCCGCGAGGGTCACCATCAAGGTGCGCAGGCGCGGCGGCGCATAGTCGGCCATCAGCGCCATCGCGCTGGGCATTGCCCCGCCCATGCCGATACCGCACAGAAAGCGCGCCAGCATCAGGCTGTTCAACGAGGTGGAAAACACCATCAGCAGGGTCAGGCTCGCGTACAGCAGCACGCACCACAGCAGCACCCTGCGCACGCCGAAGCGATCGGCCAGTGGGGTGACGGCGAGCGAGCCCAGTGTCAGCCCCAGCAGGTTGGCGCTGAACACCGGTCCGAACGCCGCCTTCTCCAGGCCCCAGTCCTGGGCCAGGGCCGGAATCACGTAGCCCAGCACCTGGGCGTCATAGCCGTCGGTCACCAACAACAGGATCAACAGCGCCAGCAAGCGCCATTGGTAGGAGGACACAGGACGCCCATCGAGGGCCGCGCGAAAGCTGGCTATCTGGTTGTGCATCGCAAGGTACCGGGTTGTTTTTGTTGTAGGGGTGCGAAGCAGCGTCGGCGCTGTGGGAACGGGATCGCCCGCACAAAGACCGACGCCGTGCTCAGGGCGTATCCGGCTGGTTCGCCGGGTGCGCCTTGACGAAGGCTGGATGCTGCCCAGCCAGGGCGGCGACCCGACGAATACGCGGGTAGCCCTCCAGATCCACATTGAACCGTTCGGCCGCGTACAACTGCGGCATCAGGTACACATCCGCCAGCCCCGGCGTATCGCCAAAGCAGAAACCCTGGTCGCCGATCAGTTGCTCGACTGCCGCCAGCCCCTGGCCAATCCAGTGGGCGATCCACTGGTTGACCTGGGTTTCATCGTGCCCGAGCTGACGCAACTGGTTGAGCACGCTGACGTTGTGCAGTGGATGCACGTCGCAACCGATGATCGCCGCGACCCCACGCACCTGTGCCCGAGCGTCCTCGCCCTGGGGCAAGAGCGGCGTATCGGGGAAGCGCTCTTCGAGGTACTCGATGATCGCCGGCGACTGCACCAGCAATTCGCCGCTGTCCGTGCGCAGCGCGGGCACCCGCCCCTGGGGGTTGAGCGCCAGGTAGTCCGCAGCACGGTGCTCGCCCTTGAGCAGGTTGACCGGCCGGGCCTGATAATCCAGGCCCTTGAGCGCCAAGGCGATGCGCACCCGGTAAGAGGAGGTGGAACGGAAGTAGGTGAACAGCTCCATCGCCCTGCCCTCTCAGTTGGCCCCGACCACCGTGCCACGGCATTCGCCGAAACCGATGCTGGCAACGCCATCGCGCACGCAACGCGCACGCAGGATGATTTCGTCGCCGTCCTCGAGGAACTTGCGCACCTCACCACTGGCCAGTTGTACCGGTTGCTTGCCACCTTCGGTGATCTCCAACAGGCTGCCGAACGAACCCGGCACAGCCCCGGACAGCGTGCCCGAGCCGAACAGGTCACCGGCTTGCAACTGGCATCCGTTGACACTGTGGTGCGCCACCATCTGTGCCACGGTCCAGTACATGCTGCGGGTGTTGCTCAGGGTGAGGCGGTGCGCCGGCAGGCCCTCGTCACGCATGCGCTCGGTCAGCAACAGCACTTCCAGTTCGATGTCGAAGGCGCCGGCGGCCTGGTCACGTTTGTCGAGCAGGTAAGACAAGGGCTGCGGATCGCCTTCCGGGCGTGCGGGTTGCGCACAGCGGAACGGCTCCAGCGCCTCGGCGGTCACCACCCACGGCGAGACGCTGGTGATGAAGCTCTTGGACAGGAACGGCCCCAGCGGCTGGTACTCCCAGGCCTGGATATCACGCGCGGACCAGTCGTTGAGCAGGCAGAAGCCGGCCACGTGCTCGGCTGCATCACCGATTGCGATCGGCTGCCCCATGTCATTGCCCTGACCGATCCAGATACCCAGCTCCAGCTCGTAGTCCAGCCGCGCACACGGGCCGAAACTCGGCTCGGTCTGCCCGGCCGGGAGCGTCTGGCCCTTGGGACGGCGCACGTCGGTGCCGGAGGGGCGCAAGGTCGAGGCGCGGCCGTGGTAGCCGATCGGCACGTGCTTGTAGTTGGGCAGCAGCGGATTGTCTGGGCGGAACAGCTTGCCGACATTCTTGGCGTGCTCGATACCGACGTAGAAGTCCGTGTAGTCACCGACCCGGGCCGGCAAGTGCAGGGTGCATTCGCCAGCCGGATGCAACGCCGCTTGCAACACGGCCCGATGCTCGCTGTGCTCGCCGAGCAGAACCTGCAAGCGCTCGCGCAGGGCCACACGGGCTGGGCGGCCGAGGGCGAAGAAGGCGTTCAGGGCGCCGCCGCGGGTAGCCTCGACAGCAGCCTTGGCCGCCCCCTCGAACACACCGGCGGCGAGTGCGGCCTCCAGGTCGAGGATGGCGTCGCCGACGGCCACGCCGCAGCATGGTGCCTGGCCCGGACGACTGAAGATGCCCAGCGGCAGGTTCTGCAGCGGGAAGTCGCGGTGTCCGTTGGCGTGTTCGACCCAGCTACGGGCAATGGCGGTCTGGTTCATCGGTCATCTCCGGTTCGGATTGAAGGTGCTCGGCAGCGTTGCCCAGCAACTGTCGTAGTCGGCCTGCAGTTGCGGGCTCTCGAGGGCCTGCTGGCTCGGACGCAGCACCTGGCTGGTCTCGAACATGAAGGCCATGGTGTGGTCGATCTTGTGCGGCGCCAGCTCGGCGGCGATCGCCTTGTCGCAGGTTTCGGCGTCTGGCCCGTGGGCGCTCATCACCCCATGCAGCGACGCGCCACCCGGCAGGAAGCCCTCGGCCTTGGCATCGTAGGCGCCGTCGATCAGGCCCATGAACTCGTTCATCAAGTTGCGGTGGAACCACGGGGGACGGAAGGTGTTCTCGGCCACCATCCAGCGCGGCGGGAAGATCACGAAGTCCATGTTGGCCAGGCCGTGCACGCTGGTAGGCGAGGTCAGCACGGTGAAGATCGAGGGGTCCGGATGGTCGAAGCTGACCGTGCCGAGGGTATTGAAGCGGCGCAGGTCGTACTTGTACGGCACGTTGCTGCCGTGCCAGGCCACCACGTCCAGCGGCGAATGCTGCAGTTGGCAGGCCCAGTGCTCGCCGAGGAACTTCTGCACCAGTTGCACCGGGCCATGGGCTTCTTCGTAGTGCGCGACCGGGGTGAGGAAGTCGCGTGGGTTGGCCAGGCCATTGCTGCCGATCGGGCCCAAGTCAGGGAGGCGTAGCGGCGCGCCGTGGTTCTCGGCGATGTAGCCGCGTGCCTGGCCATCAGGCAGCTCGACGCGGAACTTCATGCCGCGCGGAATCACCGCGACCTCCAGCGGCCCGACCTGCAGCACGCCCAGTTCGGTGGCAATGCGCAGTCGCCCCTGCTGTGGCACCAGCAGCAACTCGCCGTCGGCATTGAAGAACACCCGCTCCATGGAGCGATTGGCGCCGTAGATATAGATGCTCACCCCGGCCGGTTTGTCAGCGGCCGCATTGGCCACCATGGGCAACCAGCCCTCGATGAAGTCGGTCGGTTCGGATGGGATTGGTTGCGGGTTCCAGCGCAGGCGATTGGGGTTCGCCGCAGCGAGCGGGCCGGCCAGGGGCTGACGCGCCAGGCGCTCGAAGCGCGGGTGCAGCGCAGAGGGGCGGATACGGTACAGCCAGGTACGCCTCAGTTCGCTGCGCGCCATGGTGAAGGCGGTGCCCGACAGCAACTCGGCGTACAGCCCATAGGGTGCTTTCTGTGGAGAGTTCTGCCCGACCGGCAGTGCACCGGGCAAGGCTTCACTGGCGAATTCGTTGCCGAAGCCGCTCAGGTAGCTGAGTTCGGGGGAGGTGTCGCGGGTCATCGGGGCCTCCAGGCTCGGTGGAGCCATTGACGGCAGAGAGCTGCAGCCCCGAATCGGCGGATGGACCGACCACTGCCAGGGGACACACAGCACATCTGAATTTATATTTATCGTAATCCGATTACGAATAACGTAATTTGCTCGGCAAGAGGCGTCAAGCTATAAAGTCGGCCAGAATGAATCCCGGAAGCGTCTTACGATGTCCAGAGACAAAACTGCAGCTGACAACAGCAAACAGAAGGTCCGTTCCGCTGAAGTCGGCACCGACATCCTCAAGGCGCTGGCCGAACTGTCGCCCTCCACCTCGCTGTCGCGCCTGGCCGAACATGTGCAGATGCCCGCCAGCAAGGTTCATCGCTACCTGCAGGCCTTGATCGCCAGTGGTTTCGCCGAGCAGGATGCGGCGACCAATCACTACGGGCTCGGGCGCGAAGCCTTGCGCGTGGGGATGGCGGCGCTGGGCAGCATCGATGTGCTGAAGGTCGCGGCCCTGCCGCTGTCGCACCTGCGCGACGCGCTCAACGAGAGCTGCTTCATCGCCGTGTGGGGTAACCAGGGCGCAACCGTGGTGAACATCGAGCCTGCGGTGCGCGCCGTGACGGTGGTGACCCAGATCGGCTCGGTGCTGCCACTGCTGAGTTCATCCACCGGACTGGTATTCGCCGCTCACCTGCCAGAGCGGGAAACCATCGAGTTGCGCGACCGCGAACTGGCCGCACGGGGGCAACAGGTCGAGCACTACGTGGACCTCTTCACGCAGATCCGCACACGCGGCCTGCACCATGTTCACGGTTTGCTGATGCCGGGGGTGGATGCGTTGTCGGCGCCGGTGTTCAACGCCATGGGCCAGATTGCAGCGGTGATGACGGTCGTTGGCCCGACGTCGATCTTCCATGCCGATGAAGATGGCCCGGCCGCCCGGCAATTGCTGAGCGCGGCGCGCACCGTCAGTTGGCGGATGGGCTACGAAGCCTGAGATGGACCGGGGTTTCAGGGCCCTGCACTGTCGTGATGCGGCCTGACTGTTTTTGGCGCACTTTTACCCGAAACGTAAAGGTGAATGTCACCCAGGGCTATTTTTCCCGTGGGATCAGCGGCTTATTCTGTTTTCACTGGCTGGCGCGAAAGGCACTCCCCCGTCGTTCGGGCCGCCACGTGTGAACGACGTTGATTTTGAAGCTCCTTGATCTGACGTCTCGATTGGCCGCTGCCGGTGCAGCGGCTTTTTTTTGCGCTCGAAACCCACTATCCCAGCGGGTGCTTCTGCAGATTCGCCATCATCTGCTGCAAGGCCTGCAACGTATCCTGCGGATGAGTCGCCCCCTCGAAGTCGCCGATCTGCGCCCAATGCTCGGCCACCTGTTCCGGCGTGAACCCGCCATTGGGGTCGAATCCAACGCCAAGGCTTCGCTCCCATCGGACCTTGCCGACCCAGCCGCCGCCCACTTCATACAACTGCCCCGTGTCCTGGCACTGATCACTGCCCAGGTACACCACCACCGGGCTGATCAGCTCAGGCTTGAGACGTTCGAACACCTGCGGCGGTATCAGGCCTTCTGTCATGCGCGTGCCCCCTGTGGGCGCGATGGCGTTGACCAGAATGCCATGCTTGCGGCCTTCGATGGCCAGGGTGCGGGTCAGCCCATAGAGGCCAAGCTTGGCCATGCCATAGTTGGCCTGGCCGAAATTGCCGTAGATGCCGGACGTGGAGGCGGTGAAGATCACCCGTCCCCAGTTCTGCTCGCGCAGGTGCGACCAGGCGGCGCGGGTCACCTTGTAGGCCCCTTCGACATGGACCCGGTAGACCTGGTCCCAATCGGCGTCCTCCATCTTGTGGAAGGTCTTGTCGCGCAGGATGCCGGCGTTGTTCACCAGCACATCCACCCGCCCGAAACTGTCCAGCGCCTGCTCGACGATACGCGCACCCTCGGCCACCGAATCATGGTTGGCCACCGCGGTACCGCCTGCGGCGCGGATCTGCTCCACCACCCGGTCGGCCGCCGATGCGCTGGCGCCTTCGCCATGGGTCGAGCCGCCCAGGTCGTTGACCACTACACGTGCACCATGGGCCGCGAACAGCAGCGCGTGGGCCCGGCCCAGGCCACCGCCGGCCCCCGTGACGATCACTACGCGGTCTTGCAGATTTACCGGCTCGCTCATGCTCAAGACTCCAGGCAAGAATTGGGATACCTGGAGTGTCCGCCAGCCATCGGCAGCGGACAATCAAGCGCAGTGACGCTGAATGGCAGGCGATAACACAAGGCGATGATCGCTGCGCTCAGGACCAGGCAACCCGCTGCGGTATATAGCTCAGGGGCTGCTCGCGAAACGCCAGGTAATGACGCAGCACCTGCACCGGCGCTTCGGTGTGCGGATAGTGGCCGATCCCCTGCAACACCACGGTATCGGGGTCAGGCACCAGTTGCCGGTAGCGCTCGACCATGTGCGCACCCGACAGCGGATCCACCGCGCCATTGATCAGACGCAACGGCACGCCCTCCGCCTGCAGTGCACCAATCCAGCGTTGTCGCTGTGCCTGACGCTCCGGCACATAGGCCATCAACTTGTGCAGGATGCGCGTCCCGCGATTTGACACCATCAGGCTCCAGCAATCGTCCAGCGCGCTTTCGCTGGGGTGGGTGCAAGGGCCGTAGACCTGGCTGACATTGCGCACCAGATCATCCCGCCCGAACGAACGCGCCACCAGCCAGCCCAGCGGGCTGAGCAGCAGCTTCTGCACCAGCAGCAACGGACACAGCTCGGGGAACAGCGCGCTGTTGAGAAACGCACAACTGGCGACGTCGGCACGCCCTTCGTGATGGCGCGCGAGCAACTCCTGGGCGACGCTGCCACCGTAGTCGTGAGCCAGCAGGTGCACCGGCTGTTCGATTCTCAGGTGGTCTAGCAGCGCCTGCTGCAGATCGGCCTGCTCCATCAGGCTGTACTCGTGATCCGCGGGCTTGGCCGAGTCGCCGAAGCCGAGCATGTCGCAGGCCACCACGCGAAAGCGCTGCGCCAAGGGTGCCCACAGGTAGTGCCAGTCCCAGCTGGCGGTAGGGAAGCCATGTAATAGTAGCAAGGGCTCTCCTTGCCCTGCTGTCCAGTAACGGATGCTCTGGCCCCGGAAGGAAAAACTCTGTCCCCGGGTACGCCAGACGCACAATGGAATTTCGGCCAAAGGCATCGGAATCGTCCCGCTGATCAGGTGTTGACGGTATAGGGCAAGGCTGCGCTCATTGCATGTCACCTCGGCACTTGCATGTGCTCTCTATGTCGAGGCTGAGTCTAGTCAGCGCCTTGAATGGCGGAACTTACCTTGGCAGCCAGCTTGATGACCGTGCAGGACACTGGCACGAACGGTCATAGCAGGCAGGCGAGCAATGGCGCGGCGAACAGGTTGAGCAGGCCGGTCAGCACCATCACCAGCCCCGCCACCGAGCCCTCCTCCCCGCCCACTTCATGGGCGCGGCTGACCCCGGCGCCATGGGCACCGACTCCAAACAGTGCGCCACGCGCCAGTGACGTACGCAGCGGCAACACCCGCAGCAGCAGGCCGCCGAACACAGCCCCCAGCACACCGGTGAACATCACGAACACCGCGGTCAGCTCGGGCACACCGCCCAGGTCGTGGGCCAGCGGCATGGCGAACGGCGTGGTGATCGAGCGCGGCACCAGTGACAGGCTGACCGACTCATCCAGCGCCAGCAGGTGCGCCAGCCCCCAGGAACTGGAGATCGACGCCAGGCTGCCCGCCAGCATCCCCAGCAACAGCGCCGGCCAATGTCGCGCCAGCATCGCCCGCTGCTGCCAGATCGGCACGGCGAAGGCCACGGTGACCGGCCCCAGCACGCCGATCAGCCAATGGGTGTTGCGGGCATACTCGGCGTAGGCGGTGTGCAGCGGAACCGCCACCGCCAGCAGCAGCGCCGGGACCAGCACCAGCGGCGACAACAGGTAACGACCAGTGCGCCCATACAGCCAGCGGCTGAACAGATAGGCCGCCACCGTCAGCGCAAGCCAGAACAGCGACATCGGTTCAAGCTTCATGGCGCAGGCTCCACCGGCAGACGAGTTCGACCGTAAGCGCCGTGACCACCATCACCACCAGGGTGCTCAAGGCGATCACCAGCAGGATGCGCCACCCCTCGCTGCGCATCAGGCTGCCGTAGTCGAGCAGGCTCATCAGCGCCGGGATGAAGAACAGCAGCATCTGCGCCATCAACCAACCGGCGCCCCGTTGCAAAGCGCCCGGCTTCACGGCCCCCACGGCAAACAGCACCAGCAACAGCACCATGCCCATGACCCCGGCCGGGATCGGCCAGCCAAGCCAGACGACGAGTTGGCCGCCAATCAGATACAGAACAAACAACACAC
The DNA here is from genome assembly GCF_009650575.1 of Pseudomonas sp. MNR3A. Lineage (NCBI taxonomy): Bacteria > Pseudomonadati > Pseudomonadota > Gammaproteobacteria > Pseudomonadales > Pseudomonadaceae > Pseudomonas > Pseudomonas sp. MNR3A. The sequence goes on from NZ_VZZS01000003.1 coordinate 9,151, forward strand.
ACAACTCGGCAAGCAGGCGGGGCAACGCATTCGATACGATGGCTTTCATGATCGGTTTCCTCGGGATGGGCTCATTTTAAAAAGCCACTGCCAAGGCCAAAAGCGAATTGTTAGACTGCCATCCATTCCAATCTGGAATTCATGCAATGGAATTCAAGCAGCTGCGCAGCTTCATCGAAGTGGTTCATCGAGGCGGTTTCACCCAAGCCGCACACACGCTGCACATCAGCCAGTCGGCGGTGAGCAAGCAAGTGGCCCAGCTCGAGGAAGACCTCGGCCAACCCCTGCTCGAGCGCCAGGGCTCGCAACTGCATCTCACCGCCGCCGGACGCATCGTGCTCGAACGCGGCGAGGCCCTGCTGCGCCAGCGCCATGAGTTGCTGACCGAACTCGACGACCTGAGCCAGATGGCCCGCGGCGAACTGCGCCTGGGTTTGCCGGTGGTCGGCGGCGAGGCCCTGTTCGCCAGCCTGTTCGCCGAATACCGGCGGCGCTATCCGAACATCACCGTGCACCTGGTCGAAGGCGGCAGCCGGATCGTCGAACAGGGGGTCAGGAGTGGCGAACTCGAACTCGGGGGCAGCGTCACCCCGAGCGACCCGGCCTTCGACTATCAACCCTTCTGCAACGAACCGCTCGATGCATTGCTCCCAGACAACCATCCCTTGGCCGAACGCGACGGAGTGACCCTACGCCAACTGGCCGATACGCCGTTCCTGCTGTATCACCGCAGCTTCATGCTCAACGACAAACTGCTCAGCGCCTGCGAGCAGGCAGGTTTCACCCCAAAGGAGGGCGGGCGCAGCGGCCAGGCGGATTTCCTCACCGCGCTGGTGGCCGCAGGACAGGGCGTGGTACTGCTGCCCAGCGTGGTGGCACGTGGGCTGGAGCGCGATGGGGTGGTGAGAGTGCCGCTGGTGGAGCCTGGCCACTTGCGCTGGGACATCGCGTTCATCTGGCGGCGCGGAGCGTACCTGTCGCGAGCGGCGCAGGCGTGGCTGGCGTTGGTGCAGGAGCGCAAAGGAGGGTGAGCGGCGAATCGCCACTCACCCTCCCTGGAAGAAACCTTGTTCGCAAGAAGATCGCGCAGACCCCGCGGCTTACGCCTTGAGCAGCTGCGCCAGCTCCGCCAGCCAAGGCTCTGCGTCCGTTTCCGGGGTCACGGTCTCGCTGGCATCCAGTCGCAGCATCGGCTGCACTTCCCGCACGCCGAGCTCGGCAAACAGCTCGCGCATCTGCTCGCCCCCGCCGCAGTAGGTGTCGCCATAGCTCGAATCGCCCAGGGCCAGCACCGCGCCCGGCAAACCGCGCCACTCGCCCGGCAGTACATCGCGAATCGTGCTGTACAGCGGCATCAGGTTGTCGGGCAGCTCACCCATCCCGGTGGTCGAGGTCACCGCCAGCAGCGCCTGAGGCGCAAAACCGCGCAGATCCTCGAGGGTGGCACGCGCCGCATGCCAGGCTTCGAACCCGGCAGCCTTGAGCAAGGATTCGGCATGACGGGCGACTTCTTCGGCGGTGCCATAGACCGAGCCTGAAATAATGGCGACTTTCATCAGGAGAGGATTCCGAAACTGAGTGAAAACGTAGGATACTACCATTCGACAGTGGCAAAAGGCCGCTCCACTTGACTCCCATGGCCAGGAACATGATCAACGCGCAACTGCTACACGCCATGATCGACGCGTCGAACGACGGCATCGTGGTCGCCGAACAGGAAGGTGACGACACCATCCTGATCTACGTGAACGCAGGCTTCGAACGCCTCACCGGATACGCGCGCGACGAGATCCTCTACCAGGACTGCCGCTTCCTCCAGGGCGACGATCGCGACCAATTGAGCCGCGCACGCATCCGCAAGGCCCTGGCCGAAGGTCGGCCGTGTCGCGAGGTACTGCGCAACTACCGCAAGGACGGCAGTGCGTTCTGGAACGAACTGTCGATCACCCCGGTGTACAACGAGGCTGATCAACGCACCTATTTCATCGGCATCCAGAAGGATGTCAGCCGTCAGGTCGAACTCGAACGCGAGCTGGCCGACGCACACACCCGACTGGCCGGGCAACCATCCGTCCAATGACCTGAACCAAACGCTCCGGGCACAGTCCATGGCAATGAAGAACCCACCGACGACGCCCGACCCGAGTCCGATCATGCAAGCAGACGCCCTCCTTACTCAGGATGAGCTGGATTTCATTCAGGACATGCAGCACACGCCCCAATTGAACCTGGCCGACCCCACCTCGAGCCTGCTGGTCAATGGCGACCGTCGTCTGCAGCAATTGCTCACCCGCCTGGTGGCCAACGAGCAGGTCACCCTGCAGGCGCAATTCAACAACCAGCAGATCAGCATTCCCCTGCAACTGGTAGAAGACGAGTTCCACGCCCTGCACCTGCAACTGGGCTCACCGGAAATCTATGAAGACGGCCCGATGCTGCGGCCCTGGCGCCTGTCCCTGGACCAGCCGGCCGCACTGGTCGACGCCCGCGGCACGCAGAGCGAGCTGTGGGTGCGCGATATCTCGTTCAAAGGGGTACTGCTGCAAGTGAACGGCCAGGCCCAGGCGCCCAGCCACTTCGAGCTGTTCTTCGCCCCACCGGGCATCGAGCCGATCGGGCTGCACGGCAGGCTGCGCCGCCGCATCGGTCCGGACCTGGCGGCCTACGACCTCAGCCACAGCCCAGACGACGAAATCGACCGCCTGCGTGAGTACATTCTCCAGGCCCACCGCAAGGCGCACCCAGAGTTGCACGCTCAGGTATCGATCTGACCGGCGAGGAACTGGCGCAACCGCTGTTTCATCAACACTGCGTGGGCGCCCAGGCAGCCCACCGGCCCGCCCTCTAGATTGTCCTGAGCCATTTCGGCGGTCTCGCCCGCCAGGAACAGCGGGCAGTTCACCCGCTGCGCCAGGCGTGCCAGGCGCTTGTCCAGGTCATTGGCCGGGCGATGGTTGTCGAACAGCACCAGTGCATCCGGCGCCAACCGCTCGCAGACCAACGCCAGCTCTTCGACAGGCTGCCCCGGCGCCAGCACCGTGACCGCCACCTCGTCACTGCCCAGCAGCAGCCCCGCCACCAGCAACTCGAGTTCCTGGCATTCTGCCGACAACGGCGACAGCAGTATCCGGCGGCTCTTGGGCTCACGTGCCAGTTGCAGGCGCAACAGCACCCGCGCGCGCAGGAACTGGTCGAGGAACAACCACTCGCTGGCCTGCCCATACCCCGCTTGGCTGGCGCGCAGGGCCTGCCATACCGGCATGAACACCTCACCGAAGACCTGCTCCAGCGCATGGCTGGCAAACACCTGCTCGAACAACCGCCCCAACTGCGCGGCATCGAACTGGCGCACGGCCTCGCGCACCTGGGCCTGCCAGCGTGAGCGGTCGCCAACCGTGCTTCCGGCCCAGGCCCCCTCCGCCGGCCCCTGGCTACGTGCCAGGATACTGCCGACCTTGCTCACCGCGACGCCACGGCGCAGCCAACCCAGGATACTGTCGATGGCGTCGATGTCGGCCTGCGAATACAGACGATGGCCACTCTCGGTGCGGGTCGGCTGGATCAGCCCATAGCGGCGCTCCCAGGCACGCAGAGTCACCGGGTTGACGCCAGTCAGGCGCGACACTTCGCGGATCGGAAACAGCTCCTGATGCACCAGCCCATGTGCGATCAGGGCACTCGCTTGTGGCTCTTTCATGAGCGTGACAACTCTGTCTCGTAGATATGTGACGGCCATTCTACGCCGGTATCGGCCAGGGGTCAGCGCAACCTTGCGGTCACAACACTGACCGGTCACGAAATATACGCGATAATCCGCGCCCGATTCTTGCATCCACGTCTGCGTCGCCCACCACCCCGGGCACAGGCCAAGGGGCCGGCTACCCGCCAGCCCCGTCGTAAGGAGATACACGATGTCTACCGCACCCGTCACCCTGATGGTGTCGCGCCGCGCCGCCAATGGACGCTACCAGGACCTGCTGGCCTGGCTCCATGAAGGCGAGCAACTGGCCACCGACTTCCCCGGCTACCTGGGCTCGGGCATCCTCGCGCCGCCCGCTGACAGCGACGCCTTCCAGATCATCTTTCGCTTCAACGACGAACCGACCCTGCACGCCTGGGAACATTCCGCCTCGCGACGCGCCTGGCTGCAGCGTGGCGATGGCCTGTTCGAGCGCCCCGAAGAGCGGCGCTTCAGCGGCATCGACGCCTGGTTCGGCACCGAAACGGTGCATAAACCGCCACGCTGGAAGCAGGCTACCGCCATCTGGCTGGCGTTCTTCCCGGTATCGCTGCTGTTCAACCTGTTGTTCGGCCACTGGCTGGCACCGCTGGACCTGCTGCCCCGGGTACTGCTGAGCACCCTGGTGCTGACGCCGCTGATGGTTTACCTGTTCATTCCGTTGTCCACCCGCCTGCTGGCCGGCTGGCTCAATCCCCCGGCACGCCCGGCGTCACGGCGCCGCGAAGGGTTGCGCAGCCGCTGAGGAGCGGGCTCGCAAGCCCGCGCAGTTCGGGTATGCTGGGGCACGAACGAACAGACGAACAGACTGCCCCGAACATGAACAGCCCTATCCTCATCACCGGAGCCAGCCAGCGCGTCGGGCTGGCCCTGGCCCTGGCGCTGGCCAAGGCCGGCCATCAGGTGGTCAGCGCCAGCCGCAGCCTTCATGCGCAGGCCGCACACCCGAACATCATCCAGTTCCAGGCCGACCTTACCCGCGAGGCCGACCGCCTGGCGCTGATCGAACACCTGCAGCACAACTATGATGGCCTGCGCGCAATCATCCACAACGCCTCGCTGTGGCTGGACGACGACCTGCAGAGCCTCGACACCATGTTCCGCCTGCACGTCGAGGCGCCCTACCACCTCAACCTGGCGCTGGGCGAAAACCTGGCCAAGGTCGAGAAGGCCGACATCATCCACATCTGCGACGAAACCTCCTCACGCGGCAGCAAGAGCCATATCGGCTATGCCGCAACCAAGGCCGCGCTACAGAACATGGTGCTGTCGTTCGCCGAAAAGTACGCGCCCAAGGTGCGCGTCAACGGTATCCTGCCGGGCCTGCTGATCCTGAAGGAAGGCGGCGACGAACAGTACCGCCGGCAGACCCTGAAAAAGGCCCTGCTGGAATTCGAACCGGGTGCGCAGCCGCTGATCGAGGCGGTGATGTTCCTGCTGCAAAGCCAGTACAGCACCGGCAGCCAGGTGGTCATCAACGGTGGCCGCCATCTGAAGAACCGCATGACCTGAGGTAAGCCCCATGACTGAGCAACAACAGCTCGAACTCGAAGCCGCCGCGTTCCGGCGCCTGGTCGATCACCTGCAAAAGCGTACCGACGTGCAGAACATCGACCTGATGAACCTCTCCGGCTTCTGCCGCAACTGCCTGTCCAAGTGGTACAAGGCCGCCGCTGACGAGCGCCAGGTCGAGCTGAGCCTGGACGACGCCCGCGAAGCGGTGTACGGCATGCCCTACGCCGAGTGGAAAGCCCAATACCAGAAAGAAGCCAGCGCCGAGCAGCAAGCGGCGTTCGAACAAGGAAAACCCCGTGACTGACCTGAACACCCTGCGCAACAGCCTCGCCAGCGGCGAACACGTTTTTGCCGACACCCTGGGCTTCATCGCCGCCAACTACAGCTACCAGCCCCAAGCCTTCAACAACGGCGGCGTGGAAAACGCAGCCGGGCAGAACGAGGGCTCCTGCAAGACCCTGGGCCTGGCCCTGCTGGAAGGGCTGAGCGATGAGGAAGCGCTGCTGGCCTTTGGCGAACACTACCGCAGCGTGCTCGCCACCCCCGAGGGCAGCGACCATGGCAACATTCGCGCGCTGATCAAGCACGGCCTGGCTGGCGTGCAGTTCGCAGCACAGCCGTTGAATCGCAACGCCTGAGCGAAGCGACCGGCGCAGCAGTAGCCGCGCCGGCCCCCATCAGCTCAAGCGCTGGCCCGGCATCCCCTCCGACAGCACACCATCACGCAACCACTCCAGCGCAATCGGCCACAGGCTCGCCCGAAAGCGATCATGGAAAAACGCGAAATGCCCGACCTCCTGCTCGCCGATATCAACAGGCGATATGCGCAGATGGCGAGGTTGGGCGTGCTCCAGATAGCCCAGCAACCGCTCCGTCGCCGCCACGGTGCCGAAGGGATCGTCGCTCAGGCTCACCGCCAGCGCCGCAGCCTGAACCTGGGCGAAGGGCCGCGCCTGCAGCAGCCGTCCACTGGGCCGATGTTCATAGCGCGGTGCCGGCGTGCTCCAGTCACGCACCACCCCGGCCGGGGTATCTTCCATCCAGCCCAGGCGCTTGCCGGGGAAATAGCCCAGTAGCCGGGTCAGCAATGGCATCACCACATGCCACTTGCTCACCATCCGCCAGCGCCCTTCGGCCGCATAGTCACGCCAGTAGGCAAATTGTGCCCCGACCATCACCAGCCGCCGCACCTGCCCGGCCGAGGGCGCCAGGCCGGTTGCCCAGCCACCGAAGCTGTGCCCCACCACATTCACCGGCTGCCCGGGGAATTCGCTGGTGGCGCGCTGCAGGATGGCCTCGAAGTCCAGGCAGCCCCAGTCGCTCCACGACGCCTGGAAACCGCGCAACGATGCCGGGCGAGACTCGCCGATACCCCGGTAGTCGTAGCTCAGCACATCGAAGCCGTGGGCGAACAGGTAGTCGGCAAAGCGAGCGTAGTAGCGGCAGCGCACCGAGGTGGCCGCGTTGATGATCACCAGCGGGCGCTGGGGGTCGGGTTCGGCGTGGCGCCACTGGAAACCGCCGAGGCTGTAGCCGTCGGCGGCTTCATGGCGAAAGGCAGTCGCAGGTTGGGTCAGGCTGCTCATGGTGGGCTCCCTGCGCCGTCGCGCCGGGAGGCGGGCGGCGTTTTTTGTCATCCGCCCACGCTAGCAAATTTTTCGCTGGCTGTACCGGCCTCAGGTGGTCGGCAACGCCCGCGCCACTCCAGGCTTGCGCAGCACCTCCAGCCGCGAACCTTCATAACGCGTTTCGCGGAACAGCTTCCAGCGCCCGAACAGGCCATACACATGCATCACCCGCCCCTGCTCGTGATAGCCCATGCGCAGGTGCAGCTTCATGGCCGGCACGTTGTGCGTCTCCACCACGTCCACCACCTTGCGGCAGCCCTTGGCATGCATGGCGTTCCACAGCTCGACCTGAGCGGTGACCGACAACTCGCTGCCGAAGTAGCGCCGGGTCATCTCGCCGCCGAACTCGAAGAACTCGCCAGGCTTCACCGGGAAGGTGCAGCCGTAATAGTGCTTGTCGTGGTAGTCGACCACGCTCGCCCAGATGAAGGCTACCGCGTCACCGTGCTCGTCCAGGTACATGTGCCCGGTATGGCCATCAGCAGCCAGTTCGCGCATGGTTTCCACGCGATCGCCGAAATAGCGCGCAAAGGCGTCGGCATTGGCGGTGGTGATTTCCACCAGGGTGACCGGCGGATGTTCCTTGAGTTTGTAGGGCGGCACGGGAGTGACCAGGTCGCGTTCCATCCACAGCAATTCCCAGTGGAAGAATACGTAGCGTTCGACCAGGGTCTTGAAAGTACGCTTGAGACCCTTCTGGCGGATCCGTTCTTGTAGTTTTTGCAATGCGCGCATGCTGCCTCCCCGGCCCAGGCGAGATTGCCGGACCAATAGCTGCTGTATAGATCAGGGAGAAAGCGGCCATAGAAAAGGGCCAGCTGAGGATTTGTTGCAGAATGTTAACAAGCCCACGGAGGGAACCGCGCAACCGGGACAAACGGCTGCGCGGTCAAGGGCTTGCTTACAGCTCGACGCAGTCGAACCGTACGTCGGTGGCCACGTCTTCGTCGTAGTTGACGTCAGCGCGCTCGAAACCGAACAGGTTGAGGAACTGCTTCTTGTAACCGGCGTAGTCGGTCAGTTCGAACAGGTTCTCGGTGGTGACCTTGGGCCACATGGCCTTGCAAGCGTCCTGCACGTCGTCGCGCAGTTCCCAGTCGTCCAGACGCAGGCGAGCCTTTTCGTCCACTTCGGCCGGAGCACCATCGGCGCGGTACATGCGGTCGCGGAACATCCGATCCAGCTGGTCCTGGGTGCCTTCGTGAACGCCTTTCTCCTGCATGATCTTGAAGACCATCGACAGGTACAGCGGCATCACCGGAATGGCCGAGCTGGCCTGGGTGACCACCGACTTGAGCACGGCGACGTTGGCACCGCCCTTCACTTCACCGGCCAGCTTCTTGTCCAGGCGCAGTGCGGTTTCGTCCAGGTCCTGCTTGGCCTGGCCCAGGGCGCCGTGCCAGTAGATCGGCCAGGTGATTTCGGTGCCGATGTAGCTGAAGGCCACGGTGCGCGCGCCTTCGGCGAGCACGTCGGCGCCGGCCAGGGCGTCGATCCACAGCTGCCAGTCCTGGCCACCCATGACGGTGACGGTGTCGGCGATTTCCTGCTCGGTGGCCGGCTCGATGCTGGCCTCGATGATGGTGTCCTTGTTGGTGTCGATGGCGGTCGACTTGTACGGCTGGCCGATCGGCTTGAGCGCCGAGCGGATCAGCTCGCCGGTCTGCGGCAGCTTGCGTACGGGCGAGGCCAGGGAGTAGATGACCAGGTCGACCTTGCCACCCATCTCGTTCTTGATCAGCTCGATCACCTTGGCGCGGGCTTCGTCGGAGAAGGCGTCACCGTTGATCGACTTGCTGTACAGACCCTCGGCCTTGGCGAACTTGTCGAAGGCAGCGGCGTTGTACCAGCCTGCAGTGCCGGCCTTGGTCTCGGTGCCCGGCTTTTCGAAGAACACGCCCAGGGTGTCGGCCTTGAAGCCGAAGGCGGCGGTGATGCGTGCTGCCAGGCCGTAGCCGCTGGAGGCGCCGATCACCAGGACTTTCTTCGGACCATCCTCGCGCACGCCCAGCTTGCGGGTGGCTTCGATCTGGTCACGGACGTTGAGCTCGCAGCCCTTCGGGTGAGTCGTGGTGCAGATGAAACCGCGTACCTTGGGATGAATGATGGCCAATGTCTGTACCTCGTCAGGTTTATGCTGGGGAAACGCCGCAGGGGCGATTCCGATTGATCAGAGGGTGAGACTACCCCCGCAAGTCATCCGACACATATTACGGGGTCAAGGGCCCGAGCAAAACCCGAATCCGAAAGCGACTCGCTCCCTGTAGGAGCGACCGTGTGTCGCGATCGGGCGCGAAGCGGCCGTAAACCAGGCGGCCGAGGTATTCCTCACAGATCGCGGAGCCTGGTTTTACGGCCGCTTCGCGCCCGATCGCGGCACAAGGCCGCTCCTACACAGGGACGGGTGGGGCCAGGGGCTCCAAGGCTGCGCGCAACCACGCCAGAAACTGCCGCGCCAGCGGATCGTCCTGGCTATCGCGGTGCACCAGGCAGCTCCACGCCGGGCCGCGCACGCGCTGCGCCGACAACGCTTGCAAGCGCCCTTCGTCGACCAGCCGCTGGGCCAGTAACTGGCTGACCAATGCAATCCCCAGCCCCTCTCCCGCCGCATCCAGCAGCAGCCCCGGATCGGAAAAATTCAGCCCCTTGCCCTGCTGCCCCACCGCTTCGCCGCCCTCCAGTTGCCAGTGGCTCCAGTCCATTTCCCGTTCGCCATGCAAGGTGGTGCGCCCGGTCTCGGGCAAGGCTGGATGACAGGCGGGATACAGACGGTCCTGATGCAATACGCTGAAACTGCACTCGGCCTGCGGGCCAAGGTCGTCGCGGATCGCCAGGTCGATGGTCTGGCTGCTCATGTCCGGCGCATCGAAGCTGGTGAACAGCCACAGGTCTACCTCCGGGCAGCGCGCATGGAAGTCGGCCAGGCGCGGCAACAGCCAGTGCCGGGCGAAGGCCGGAGTGGTGTTGACCACCAGTTGGTTGGGCTTGCGGTACTGGTCCAGCCGGCGGATGCCCACCGCCAGTTGTTGCAGCATGACCTGCGTGGTGCTGAGCAGGTCATGGCCCGCATCGGTGAGGCTGACACTGCGCCCGGTCCGGTGGAACAGCGGTTGCTCCAGGTAGCTTTCCAGGCTGCGGATCTGCTGGCTGATCGCCGACTGGGTGAGGTTCAGGGCCTCGGCGGCCTTGTGAAAACTGCCCAGGCGGGCAGCGGCTTCAAAGCCACGCAGGGCATTCAGGGGCGGCCAGTGCTTGAGCATGATCGATAAGCCTTTCTAATCAGAAATACGCTAAATCTATCGTTAGTCCACGCTGCTTCATAGCCATATCATGGACACCAACACCCGCGACGGCGGGCTTCGTTGATAAAAATCACTAATACATTGGAGCTAACCATGGACCTGTCCATCGCCAGCGGCTGGCGCATGCCCGCCGAATGGGCCCGCCACGCCGCCACCTGGATGATCTGGCCGCACAACCAAGGCTTGTGGGAGTCCGGTTGGCGCGTGACCCTAGCCGAGGTGCAGCGTGACTACGCCCGGGTCGCCAGCGCCATCGCCCGTTTCGAGCCGGTGAAGATGGTCGTCGCGCCGTCCGCCATGGCCAGCGCCCGCGCCCTGTGCGGCGCCGGTATCGAGCTGATCGAACTGGCCGTGGACGACAGCTGGTGCCGCGACAGCGGGCCGACCTTCATCGCTCACCCGCAACACGGCCTGGCCGGCCTGAGCTGGCGCTTCAACGCCTGGGGTGGCAAGTCCGAGCACGGACTGGACCGCAGCCTCGGTCGGCGCATCCTCGACCACCTGGGCCTGGAAGGCTTCAGCACGCCGCTGTGCAACGAAGGCGGCGCCATTCACGTGGACGGCGAAGGCACCCTGATCACCACCGAGTCGGTGCTGCTCAACCCCAACCGCAACCCCGGCCTGAGCAAGGCTGACTTCGAGGAGTGCTTCGCCCGCCTGCTGGGCATCCGCAAGACCATCTGGCTACCGGGCGACCCGCAGTACGTCACCGGTGACATGACCGATGGCCACGTCGACGGCGTCTGCGCCTTCGCCCGGCCCGGCGTGCTGCTGGTCGATGCCACCCACGAACAGGGCTCGGTCTACGCCGACGTCGCCCGGGAAAACCGTCGCGCCCTGGAACTGGCCAGCGATGCCCAAGGTCGGCACTTCGAGCTGCTCGACCTGTTCGAGGCCAGCGCCGCAGTGGATAAAGACGCCGAAGTGTTCTGCGCCTCCTACACCAACTTCTACCTGGCCAACGGCGCAGTGATCATGCCCGCCTATGGCATCGACGCCGACCAGGCCGCCGCTCGTCAGTTGGCCCAGGCCTTCCCCGACCGCGAGATCGTGCCGGTGCGTATCGACCACATCGCCCACGGTGGCGGTGGCATTCACTGCATCACCCAGCAACAGCCGGCCTGGCCTGTAGCGGAGGACCGTCCATGAGCCTGCTGCGCATCGCCACCACGCAGATGAGCTGCGACTGGAACCTTGCCGCCAACCTCGACCGCGCCGAGCAACTGGTGCGCCAGGCCGCCGCCCAGGGCGCGCAGGTGATCCTGCTGCAGGAGCTGTTCGCCACGCCGTACTTCTGCATCGAGCAGTGCCACAGCCACCAGGCGCTGGCCCAGGACTACCACGACAGCCCGCTGCTGCGCCGCTTCGCCGCGCTGGCCAAAGAGTTGGGCGTAGTGCTGCCGCTGAGCTGGTACGAGCGCGCCGGCAACGCCTTCTTCAATTCGCTGACCGTGGCCGACGCCGACGGCCGTTTGCTCGGGGTCTACCGCAAGACCCACATCCCCAACGCCATCGGTTACCAGGAAAAGGAATATTTCAGCCCCGGCGACACCGGCTTCAAGGTCTGGGACACCGCCTTCGGCCGCCTGGGCATCGGTATCTGCTGGGACCAATGGTTCCCGGAAACCGCGCGTTGCCTGGCGCTGCTGGGCGCCGAGGTGCTGTTGTTCCCGACCGCCATCGGCTCGGAGCCCGGCGCCGCCGAACTGGACTCACGTGACCACTGGCAGATGGCGATGCGCGGCCACGCCGCAGCCAACCTGCTGCCGGTGGTGGCCGCCAACCGCGTCGGCCAGGAAGTGGCGCGCAGCGACGAGCAGCTGTCGATGCGTTTCTACGGCTCCTCGTTCATCTGCGACCACAAGGGCGCGATGCTCGCCGCAGCCGATCGCGACAGCAGTGGCGTGTGGCTGCACGACCTGGATCTTGCGCGCATGCGTGAAGACCGCCTGACCTGGGGCATCTACCGCGACCGCCGTCCCGAAATGTACGCACCGTTGATGACCCTCGACGGCCGCACCCCACAATCGACGAGGGCCTGAGCCATGTCACGCCGTCCATCAGCGCTGTTCGCCGCCCTCGCCCTAGCCTGCTGCGCGTCCGGCTCCCAGGCGCAGCAAGAGGCCCTGCGCCTGTACAACTGGGCCGACTATTTTGCCGAGGACACCCTCAAGCGCTTCACCGCCGAAACAGGCATCCCGGTGATCTACGACGTCATGGACAGCAGCGAGGTGCTCGAGGCCAAGCTGATGTCCGGGCGCAGCGGCTACGACCTGGTGTTTCCCGGCGACACCGTGGCCGAACGCCTGATGCGCGCCGGCAGCCTGCAGCCGCTCGACCGCCGGCAACTGACCGCGCTGGACGACATCGACCCCGGCCTGCACGCCCTGCACGCGCGCTACCCCAAGGCCAGCCAGGCGACGGTGCCCTATACCTGGGGCACCATCGGCCTGACCTTCAACGCGGCGAAGATCCGCGAGCGCATGCCCGACGCACCGCTGGACAGCCTCGACCTGTTGTTCAAACCCGAGCTGGCCGCCAAGTTCGCTGATTGCGGCATCTCGATGATCGACTCGCCCGACGAAGTGCTCGCCGTGGTGCTCCACTACCTGGGCCGCGAGCCGCGCAGTGCCAGGCGCGAAGACCTGGCCGCCGCCAGCGAGCTGCTGAAAGGCATCCGCCCCTACGTGCGCAAGCTGCAGTCGCAGCCGGTGACCGAGCTGGTCAACGAGAACACCTGTCTGTCGCTGGGCTACAGCGGCGACGTGATCCAGGCCCAGCGCACCGCCGAGGCAGCAGGCAAGGCCATCGACTTCCAGTACCACGTGCCGCGCGAAGGCACCACGGTGTGGATGGACACCATGGCGATCCCCGCCGATGCGCGTCACCCGGAGTACGCCTATCGTTTCATCAACTTCGTCATGCGCCCGGAAAACATGGCCGCGATCAGCACCTTCACCGGCTACCCCACGGCCAGCGTCAAGGCCCGCCCGCTGGTGGACGCGCGCATGCGCGACAACCCCGACATCTACCTCGATGCCGCCACCTATGCCCGGCTGATTCCGGGCAAGGATATTCCCCAGGCCGACATGCGCGCGCGCATGCGTGTCTGGACCCGTTTCAAGACTGCCCAGGACTGACCCATGCCGACCCGCCGTACCTTCCTCCAGCACCTGTCGATCGCCGCCGGCCTCGGCGCCGCCGCAAGCATCGGCCTGCCCCTGGGCAGCACCCGCGCCAGCGAGACGGGCCGCTGGTTCATGCCCGACGAGGGCGAGCCGCAGCAGCGCGCCTACATAGCCTTCGGCGCCCAGGACGCGATCTGGGAAGACTTCACCGAGGACGTGCAGGCTGCGCTGGGTCGCATCGCCCGGGCCATTGCGGTCTACCAGCCGGTGACGGTGTTCTGCCGCGCCAGCGAGCGTGACATTGCCGAAGAAGAATGCGGCAGCCACAACGTCACCTATGTCGAAACCGAGCTGGACGACATCTGGATGCGCGACATCGGCGCCAACTTCGTGGTCGACGACGACGGCGAACTGGGCGCGGTGGATTTCAATTTCAACGGTTGGGGCGAAAAGCAACAGCACCGCTACGACGCGAAGCTGGCCAGGCAGGTGGCCACGCGGGCGAAAGCAGCCTACCAGCGCAGCGAGCTGGTCGGCGAAGGCGGCGGCATCGAGGTCGATGGCCATGGCACCGGGATCATGACCGAAAGCAGCTGGATCAACGCCAACCGCAACCCCGGCTGGAGCAAGGCCGAGGTCGAGCAGGAACTCAAGGCGCGCCTGGGCCTGCGCAAGATCATCTGGCTGCCGGGCATCAAGGGCAAGGACATCACCGACGCGCATGTGGACTTCTATGCGCGCTTCGTACGCCCCGGCGTGGTGCTGGCCAACCTCGATACCGACCCCGATTCGTATGACCACGCCGTGACGCTGCGGCATCTGGAGATACTCAAGCAAGCCACCGATGCCGAGGGTCGGGCGTTGCAGGTGCACACCGTGTCGCCGCCGCTGAATCCACGCAAGAACGCGCTCAACAGGGGCAACCCGGATTTCGCGGCGGGGTATATCAATTATTTCGTGATCAACGGCGCGGTCATCGCCCCGCAGTTCGGCGACCGCGAGGCCGATGAAAAGGCCCGGGCGTTGTTGGCCGAGTTGTATCCGGATCGGGACGTGGTGCAGTTGGATATCGATGCCATCGCGGCAGGGGGTGGCGGCATTCATTGTGTGACCAGCCATTGTCCAGCGGTGTGAATACCGGCCCTATCGCGGGGCAAGCCCGCTCCCACAGCCCCCGATATATTCGGGTTCAGCACCGTACTTGTGGGAGCGGGCTTGCCCCGCAATGAGGCTGGCACAGACACCCCATTCATTTGCAAACCCGATCAATCACAAAGAAAAACAAACTTCTCAAATGAGCCCCGGGCAGTGATGCTGTCACGATCCACTTCGCCTCCCGGAGAACAACAATGAACGAAGTCGCCATCGTCGCCGCCACCCGCACTGCCATCGGCAGTTTCCAGGGCTCCCTGGCCAATGTCTCGGCCATCGACCTCGGCGCAGCGGTGATCAAGCGCCTGCTGGAGCAGACCGGCCTTGATCCCGCGCAGGTCGACGAGGTGATCCTCGGCCAGGTGCTGACCGCAGGTGCCGGCCAGAACCCAGCCCGCCAGGCCGCGGTCAAGGCCGGCCTGCCCCACGCGGTGCCCGCGCTGACCCTGAACAAGGTCTGCGGCTCGGGCCTCAAGGCCCTGCATCTGGCGGCCCAGGCGATCCGCTGCGGCGACGCCGAGGTGGTGATCGCCGGCGGCCAGGAGAGCATGAGCCTGGCGCCGTACGTGCTGCCGTCGGCCCGCACCGGCCAGCGCATGGGCCACGGCCAACTGGTCGATACCATGATCACCGACGGCCTGTGGGACGCCTTCAACGACTACCACATGGGCATCACCGCCGAGAACCTGGTGGACAAGTACGCCATCACCCGCGAACAGCAGGATGCCTTTGCCGCCGAGTCCCAGCGCAAGGCGGTGGCCGCTATCGAAGGCGGTCGATTCAAGGATGAGATCACCCCGATTCACATCCCGCAGAAAAAAGGCGATGCGCTGGTGTTCGACACCGACGAGCAACCTCGCCCGGGCACCAGTGCCGAATCGCTGGGCAAGCTGCGCGCCGCCTTCAAGAAAGACGGCAGCGTCACCGCCGGCAACGCCTCGAGCCTCAACGACGGCGCCGCTGCCGTGCTGCTGATGAGCGTCGACAAGGCCAAGGCCCTGGGTCTGCCAGTGCTGGCCAAGATCACCGGCTACGCCAGTGCCGGTGTGGATCCGGCGATCATGGGCATCGGCCCGGTCTCGGCGACCCAGCGCTGCCTGCAGAAGGCTGGCTGGCAGCTGGCCGACCTGGACCTGATCGAGGCCAACGAGGCCTTCGCTGCACAGGCCCTGGCTGTGGGCAAGGAGCTGGCGTGGGATGCGGCGAAGGTCAACGTCAACGGCGGCGCCATCGCCCTTGGCCACCCGATCGGCGCCTCGGGTTGCCGGGTGCTGGTGACCCTGCTGCACGAGATGATCAAGCGCGATGCGAAGAAGGGCCTGGCGACGCTGTGCATCGGTGGCGGCCAAGGGGTCGCGTTGACGATCGAGCGATGAGTCTGGGGTGAGTTCTGCGCAGGCGAGCCCGCGAAGCACTCACCGCTAACCTCAGAATCTGTCATCCAGAATCGCCGGCAAGCTCAGCTCCCTGACAAAGCTGGCCGACGACAGTGACAGGACCATCCTGACCACCTGCACCACATCGTGCACCGGTATCAGTGCCCCTTCGCCACGCTGCGCAGCGTCTGCAACCGGCACCTCCAGGCCATCCTCGGTATTGAGATAGCCGAAGTTCAGGCAGGTCACCCCAAGACGCCGATCGCGGTAGCCCTCACGCAGGGCGTCGGCGATGCCTTGCAGGGCGAACTTGCTGGCACCGAACGTCACCTCCGGACGCCCGCTGCGCGGCAGGCCCGAAGTCGAGCCCGTCAGCAGGATGCGTGGGTGCTGGCTTTGCAGCAACAGGGGCAGCAGACGTTTGATCAGCAGGATGGTCGCGGTGATGTTGCAACCGACCATGGTTTCAATCTGGGCGTCCTGGTCGTCGAGAAAATCGTAGGCGGGGTCGAAGGCCAGGGGCTCCCAGATGCCAAGGTTGTAGATCAGCGTGTCGATGCCTTGATCAGCCACCGCCTCGGTGATGGTGGCGACGGCGGCTGCGGGGTGAGCGAGGTCGGCTTCGATCCAGCGGGTGTCGATACCCGCGATGACGGGGACATGCGGGGGGATGGCGCGGGCGACGCCGATCAGGGTGTCACCGGGGTTGCCCAGGCCTTGCATCAGGGCCTTGCCCAGCCCTTTGCTGGCGCCGATTACCAGGGTCTTCATCAATAACTCCATTTATCGAGGTTTGGGGAAAGAGGCCGGGACAGCGGTGACCTTTTCGCGGGCAAGCCCGCTCCCACAGGTACTCCACAGTCTTCAGAGCCGCGGGGCCTGTGGCAGCGGGCTTGCCCGCGAAAAGGTCCCCGCCAAAACCAGATTCGCTCCACAGAGCGCAGCATCCAAGCAGCCCACCAGCTCGATGACAAAGCCCGGTTTGTATCCAGATGTAAACCGCGCCGCGTGTCTGTTTCAGATCAATGCCGTACGCTTGCAGACAACCCACTGCGCCCCCATCCAGCCACACTGCCATCCTGCCCGCACCCGGTACCCGCCATGAGCCTGCTCAGACAAGCCCTGAACGACCAATCCTTCGTCTGCATCATGGAGTTCGTTCCCAAGCCTTCTGCCCAGCGCTTCGCGGCGCTGGAGAGCATCATGGCGCGTGCGCAGTTGTGTGGTTGGCCCCTGGCGGTGTCCATCGCCGACCGGGTCGGCAGCGCGCTCGACATGTCGCCGCTCGACGCCTGCCGCAGCTTCGATACACCGGTCCCGTCCCTGCTGCATTTCTCCGGCAAGGACCGCGAGCGCCAGGACCTGCTCGCCCAGTTGCCGCGCATGGACGCCGCTGGCCTGGACCAGCTTTTGCTGCTGACCGGCGACCGCCTGCCCGGCCACACGCCGGGCCAGCGTCCGGTACGTTACCTCGAATCCGTCGCAGCCCTGCAGATCGTGCGCCAGGCGCGCCCCGACTGGCTGCTCGGTGCAGCACTGAACCCGTTCAAATACCGCGAGGAAGAAGGCGGCGCGCAGTACTTCAAGGCCGAAAAGAAGCTCGCCGCCGGCGTCGACTTCTTCATCCTGCAACTGGGCTTCGACTTCCAGAAATACCGCGAGGCCATGCACTGGATGCAGCGCCAGCCCACGCCTCGGCCTATGCTCGCCTGCATCATGGGGCTGACCGATGGCCGCGCCGGCATGCTCGAGCATGTAGCGGGTGTCACCGTGAGCCCCGCGATGCGCGCGATGCTCGCCGCCGAGGCAGCGGTATCCAAGGCCCACGCCCGGCAGCGTGCCACCGAGCGCCTGGCCCTGCAGATCATCGGCCTGCGCCTGCTGGGTTACGCCGGGATCAACCTCTCTGGGGTGCACGAACTCGAACAGTTTCTCGAACTGGAACAAGCCCTGGAAGACTGGCTGCCACGCATCAACAGCCTCGAGCAATGGCGCAGCGCCTGGGACGCCGCCTGGCAGATGCCCGGCATGGCACCGGTCACTTTCCACCCGCCCGGGCATCACTGGCAGCAGGGCCAGCGCCAGGTCCAGGCGTCGTTTACGGAAAAGGCTCGCTACCATTTGCTGTCGGCCATGCACCATCAACTGTTCAGCCGCGAGACGCTGTTGAGCAAGGCATTCGGCTGGAGCGTGCGCCGCACGCTGTGGTCGACACCGGCAGCGGCGCGCGTGCTGCACGGCGTGGAGCGCAGCCTCAAGCGGCCGCTGGTCGGTTGCGACACCTGCGGGCAATGCCGGCTCGAAGACACCTTGTACATCTGCCCGGAAACCTGCCCCAAGGGCCTGGCCAACGGGCCCTGCGGCGGCACGCAACTGAACCGCTGCGAGTTCGGCGACCGCGAATGCATCCACAGCCGCAAATACCGCACGGCGGTGTCGGTCGGGCAGACACAGGTGCTCAGCGACAAGCTGATCCCCTGCGTCGAGGTCGGTGGGCGCCAGCAGAGTTCCTGGCCGCGCTGGTTCGCCGAGCCAACCCCAGTGCAACCCGCAGCGCGTGCCAAGCGCTCACAACCCGAGATCGCGGACCTGTAGGCGCGACCCGGCAAGCCCTGGCACAAGGGGCCCGGCAGCCTCTATCCTGAGCGGCCATCGCCCCACACTCGCCCACAGGACCGCCGCGTGACCCGAGAGCAACTTGAAACCCAGCAGATCCCCCTCTACTTCGCTGCCGTGGTCCTGGCCATCGCCGCAGGCCTGCTCGCCCCCGACACCGCCAGCCACCTGCAAGCGCTGGTGACCCCGGCGATTGCCGTGCTGATGTACGCGATGTTCCTGCAGATCCCCTTTCTCGACCTGCGTCAGGGGCTGGGCAACCGCCGCTTCATGGGCGCGCTGTTGCTTGCCAACTTCGTGTTGGTACCGATGCTGGTGTGGGCGGCCACGCGCGGACTGGTCGAGCATCCGGCGATCCTGATCGGTGCGCTGCTGGTACTGCTCACGCCCTGCATCGACTATGTGGTGGTGTTCACCCACATCGGCAAAGGCGATTCACGCCTGATCCTCGCCGCCACGCCAGTGCTGTTGCTGGTGCAACTGGCCCTGCTGCCGCTGTACCTGGCCCTGATACTCGGCACGCACAACCCTGTGGCACTCTCCATCGCGCCGTTCGTGGAGGCCTTCGTGCTGCTGATCGCGCTGCCGATGCTGCTGGCCGTGCTCACCAGCGCTGGCGCGCGCCGCTCGCAGGCCATCGCTCGCTGGAACGACGCCTGGGCGTGGATGCCGGTGCCAGCCATGGCCCTGGTGCTGATTGCCGTGATCGGCTCGCAGATCGCCGTAGTACTGGGCGACTGCCAGCGCCTGTTGCCGGTGATTCCGGTGTATGTCGGGTTCGCGCTGCTGGCACCGCTGCTGGGGCTGCTCTCGGCGCGGCTGTTGCGGCTGCAGGCGAGCGAAGCACGAGCGGTGACGTTCAGCGCCGCGACCCGCAATTCGCTGGTGGTACTGCCGCTGGCGCTGGCCTTGCCGGAAGACTTGCGGGTGCTGGCGGCAGCGGCGGTGATTACCCAGACACTGGTAGAGCTGGTAAGCGAACTGATCTACGTGCGGGTGGTGCCGGCAGTGGTACGAACCTGACGGGCTCCAACCACCTCACACAATCACGAAACCCACTTCGATATTGCCCCGCGTCGCCTTGGAGTATGGGCAGATCTGGTGCGCCTCGGCCACCATCTTCTGCTTGTCCTCCTGGGCAAGCCCGGGCAAGTGCACCGTCAACTGAGCGGCCAATGCAAAGCCGCCATCGGCGGTATTGCCCAGCGACACATCAGCCTCCACCGCCACGCCCTCGGGCAGGCGGATGTCGAACTTCTGCCCCGCACGACGCAATGCGCCGATGAAGCAGGCCGACCAGCCGATGGCAAACAATTGCTCAGGGTTGGTGCCTGGACGTCCGGAGCCGGGCGGGCTCAGCGGCAAGTCCAGTGCACCATCACTGGAGCGACCGCGACCGTCGCGGCCGCCGCTGGTGTGAGTACGGGCGGTGTAGAGTGTGGTTGTCAGAGGGGTAATCACGGTGCATCTCCTTCTTGGCGATCAGGACGTTGCGCACGGCCCTCCCCGACCAAGGGTGCGGGAAGGGCGCGAATGGCCGTTACTGCTTGGCCTGGCTCAGGCGGCTGTAAAGGTCGGATGGGAACGGCTTGCCGTTGGCGTCGAACTGATGCTTGCGGAACTGATACACCTCCGCCTCGGACAGGTAGCCATCGTGGTTGGCATCGATCGCATCGAATTCGGCGTTGGCCTTCGGCGCCACGGCCAGCAGCTCGGCACGCGAAACGCGGCCATCGTGGTCGGTGTCGGTGCGGGCGAAGGAGGCATCGCCGCATTTGCCTTCACCACACTTGCCCTCGGCTCCAGTGGCTTTCGCCTGGCCACCGCACTTGCCCTCACCACACTTGCCTTCGGCCTTCGTGGCCTTGCCCTGGGCACCGCACTTGCCTTCGCCACACTTGCCTTCGGCCTGGGTGGCCTTGCCCTGGCCACCACATTTGCCTTCCCCGCACTTGCCTTCCGGGGCCTTCTCGTTGGCCGCAAGCTGGTAGCCCTGCGGCAGTGCTTCAACGGCGAAAGCGGAGCTGGTGACGTTGATACCGCCAGCCAGGGCGATGGCGAACAGGCCGATGCGAGCCTTGGTGGAAATCGGGGTATGGGACATGGCATTTCTCCGGATGTCAGTGCGGTCGTACCGCTGGGTTCATTGCCCCTAGGGCGAGAGAGCCGATGAACCGGGCACCTGGCCCCGTTCGTTCGGGTGGAGCCATTTGAACGTCAGCGTGTATCGGGGGCGTATCCGGAGAGGGAGGGATTTGTATGCAAGTACGCAGGATCAGGGATGAGATACAGGGCGATACAATCGCGACAGGAGCGTCAACGGTGGGTGCAAAAACGGCGCCGTGAAGGCGCCGTCGATCATCAGCTATCAGGCCTGGACAGGCCCCTGCGAACCAGGCTGGCGTCCGAAACAGTAGACGAGTATGCAGTAGCCAATCATCACCGAGAACGTCCAGAACAAACCGTGCTCGTAGAAGATGACACCCTCTCCTGGCACCTGGGAGAAGTGATAGCCCGCCAGGGCGCCCATGATGCCGAATGCCGAGATGGTAGAGCTGGCGTTCAGCGGCATGCTGGCCATGATGCCCATGATGATGCTGGCGCATAGCAGGGAAATGACTGCCACAGGCCAGCCGCCAACGGCGTAGCCTGAGATATGTACCGCCGCCGGTGCAGTGCCTTTGCCGAGGAACTGATCGGCCCGGCCTGCGAACATCTTGTCGTAGATGTAGGTGGAAGGCCGGCACTTCGGACCAGGCCGCGCCTGGGCGAGAATCCCGCCACATGCAGATGGATGATCAGTGAACTCTTGATAGTAATAGGGATACGGGATCGACATGCGGTTGACCAGATGCATCATCAGGCTTGGCGCTGCGCCCATCGCCACTTCGGACAACTGCGCAGCACGCTCGGCGATGGAGGCACTCTTGCGACTCTCGGGAACCATCGGTGGCTGCGGCGAAGGTGCAGTTTCTACCACCGCCACTGCAGGTTCTTGAGCAACTACCGGCGAAACGGCAGCCACTTCAGCGGCAGCGACAATCGCCGACTCGTTACCTTGCGCGGAAAGCTCGGCGTCCTCGATCACTTGCACCGAACCGATGAACGCTTGCGCCACCGGTGGCTCGCTCGACTGCCCGAAACGAAACACCACGGTGGAGATCAACAAGTAAGTCGCGACAACCAGCACGCCACCCACAATCGCTTTAGCGTAAGCGTGCCGTTCGGTATGCATGAAAATGGCGAGCACTGCACCTGCATAGTAAAGAACGACCGGCCATTTCATGTTGATCATGATAAAGAACAGCGAGGCCATGACGATTGAAATGATTGCGGCCACTTTCCAGAACCAGCCCGGCCGCTTCGATGCATTGATGATCGCCGCGTATGACAAATAAGGCACAACGGCTTGCAGAACGATAAAGACCACGAAGCTCAGGCGCTCACGAATTTCGAATCGGGCAACTACTGACGAAATCGAGTCACGGCCCGACATGAACAGCTCCGCCACGCCGTGCCGATAGAAGCTGAATAGCACGTAGGTACACGCCAGGGTAAACAAGATGACGAACCACCGCTCTGTCAGTTCGGGAAATCTTCGACTGACAGCGTCCACCTTGTCTCCGGCCAGCCTCTTGACCGCATAGACTACGGCCGGCGTGACCACGAACGGCATGAGCAGCAGCACCCAGAAGCCGGTACTGAAGATATGATTGAGCTGCAAGACGGTGGTAGGATATTCAGTGATCGCAATCGCCTCATAACCCCAAGGTGATGCATAGATCAAGTTACCGAGAACAACCAGAATAAAGTAGGCTACGAGAAAACATATGGGCTGAACATTTCTTGAAAAAAAACCTCTGAATCCTTCAATACGCGCCGCTTCCATCTCACCACTCTCAATTATGAAGTCTATGTTCTCCGCATCTCTTTGTGTTGCGGAAAGGTCGGCCATCATAAGGCCGATCGCGTATCTAAGCCAGCATCACCCAGCACCGCCCACGTCCTCGATCGAGCCGAAATCCGCCCCGGCGACCTCCACCGTCGAACCTCACAGCGGCATGCGCGCTCGGAGTGGCGGGCATACGCCTCGGGCGCGGTAATGGTGGCTGAAACTGCCGATAATCTTTGTTATGCCTGGCGGTAAAAGGACAATTTCATCTATCCATGACCTGCCAAGCCTCCTCTGACCACCATCCCGGAACAGTCTGACATACTCCCCAATGCCACCTTCTTAAGCTCGCGAGTCCCTCAATCGCGGGCTAGCGGCTGACCCAACGGTCTCTCCTGACGCCCTGCTCAGGACCCGTCATGCCTCGCCCGCCCATCACGGAACTAGGTGGCAACCCGTTCAAGCCTTTCGCCCGAGAGCGGATCGAAAGCTCGATCGATCTTCCCAAACTGTATGCCGCAATCGACCGCGATCCCGCCATCGTTGGGGCGGGGGTGGTTTATGTCGATGTTCATTACAACGCGATTACCTTGCGGGCGTTTCAGCCTGTTTGCAGTGTGCTGCCGAAGAGGGTGGTGTTGCAGGAGCTGCCTAGGGCGGTTACGGCTGAGCAGTATCTTGAGCAACAGGTGAAGGATCCGCGGCAATCCAGGTTGATTTCGGATATTTGGGATGCGGGGTTGGCGTGTGCAGGGTTGATAGGTGGAGTGGTACTGATGTGGTCGGGCGGCACTGTAGCCGCTTTCACAGGGGGTATCGGACTTGTGATAAGCGCTGCTGGTCATGCTGCACTTGGAGCTTCCGCCGTTCAGTGTTATCTGGGTGGAACGCGTGTTTATCTGGAACTCACGCGACCGGAAGCAAACGATGAACTGGACCACGAAACTTGGTTTAAAATTCTCTCACCGCTTCTGGAAACAATCTCTCTCCTTGGCATCGCCAGCGCATCCCTTAATACAATCAAATATCTCCAGATACTTAAGCGAACCACAGGCTTGGGATGGTTCGGATCGAGCAGAAAGCTGACTCGTCAGCAACGCAGCAAGCTGATGACAGAAATACTTTCCATCCGGCACCCATCGCTAACAGCCAAGCAACTTAAGCTCAAGCAGCGCCTTGGCATTTTCCCCAAACGGTTTACACCTACACAAGTCAGGAACACGACAAAAGCACTTATTATTGAGTCCATTCTCAGCGGCATCGGTATTGCCAGCAGTGAAATAATCCAAAATCTTGCAGTAATTTTGCTTGAGGAGTTAGCAGAATGATGTTCCTCACATTTCCTTGGAGCAAATTTTTCAAACGCTTTTTTCCAATCAAAGCTCTAGGCATGCTCCTGACTATGGTAACTGTCCCGATAGCATGCGGACTGATTACCGATATCTATTTTCACAAGCACCCCCACTACCTTGAGTACATGGTCGCCATGCTTGGACTGTGTGGCGTTGTGCAGGGCAGTGCTCAGTACTCCGTTATTCGCGGTAGAACAGGAGCGACATGGTGGATCGTGGGGATGCTAGCCATATGTCTTATTGCCAGCGGTAGAGGATATTTCGAACCTGGCATGAAGTTGATATCGCTGACTGGCATGCTCTTCGCCGCCTTGGCTCTCGCCTGCTACAACAGCCGCCGCTACCGCCAAATGTGTAAAAGACTTCAAGTGATCCGGCGAATGCGCGAGGAATGGATCGCCTATGAAAAGCTCCGTCGGTAGCTCAAACCCAATCCGTATAGGAGTGGCCTCGTGCCGCGAAAGGGTCGCAAAGCGGCCCCGGCAATTCCAAAGCAGCTAAAAAGGCTCTCGGAGGTAGTCACGATGCAGGCCAGTGGCATCCGGAATTGGCTACGCCAAGTTCGCAGAAGCAATGTCTGGACATTCTTACTTGTGGCAATCCTACTAGTAGTAAAAGCTTGGGCCGGCTACCAGAGCTTTCTCCATCGGGCCGAATTACAAGCCCGCGCAGCAGCCAAAGCCAAGGCGGCCCAAGTGACACCGGTAGCACCACCGCGAAGTCCACCGAGAATCGAAGTCACCGCCCCCCAGGGCATCAGACCCGAAACGATCAAAGCCATAGAGCAGGCAATCCGTCGCTGATCGTGAGAGATAGCCAATTCTTCAACCCAGCCACGTAGTGCGACTCAGCAATGATTGGTGAGTCCTTCAACAGCGGAGTCGGCATCATAGGAAACGGGATGATCGAAAATCTTGCAGTAACGTTGATCGAGGATGTCGGTGAATGATGTTCCTTACCTTTTGTGTGAGGACTTTCCTCAAACGATTTTTCCCGATCCTTGCGCTGGCAATGTTGCTGGCAATTATCGCCATCTCTACGGGAGCAGGCGCCATAGCAGATGTCTACTTTCGCAAGCATCCAAACTACCTTGAGTACTCCTTTACTCTGCTGATGTTGGGCACGACCGTGCTGGGGTGCGCTCAGTACTCGGTAATCCGTGGCAGAGGAAAATTCACATGGTGGATTGTAGGGGTATTGGTGATATGCCTTGCAGCCAACTGCATAAGCTACTTCAAGCCTGGATTAGAGTTGTTTTCGTTGGTGGGCATGCTCTCAGCCGCCTCGGCCCTCGCCTGCTACAACAGCCGCCGCTACCGCCAAATGTGTAAAAGACTTCAAGTGATCCGGCGAATGCGTGAGGAATGGATCGCCTATGAAAAGCTCCGTCGGTAGTTCAAACCCAATCCGTGTGGGAGCGGCCTCGTGCCGCGAAAGGGCCGCAAAGCGGCCCCGGCAATCGAGGGCCAGCAACCAATCCAACAGCTACCCCGCCTCCCCCGCCAAATCGATCAACCTCCCACACTCCTCCGCCGTCATCCGACCGATGATGCGGATGGCCTGATGAATCCCCGCCGCACCTCGACCGCTCAACTGCGGGTTGTGCTCACACTCAAGCAGTTCATCGTATTGAGCCAGTGCCTCGCCCAGGAGTTCGAGGGTCCAGGCATAGGATTGGATTGTGGAAAGGCGCTCGTGGTCAGTCATGGGACACCTGCCTCGGTTCGCGGGTGGACTGACTGTGGATAGGGAAAAAGCGATGGGTTCGAGATACCGGAGCCGAAGAGCAGCGGCGGAGAGCGGATGCGAGGATCCTGTAAGGGATAGCGATAAACATGCATGAGATCCTTTTCAGTTGAAGCACCACATCAATCGTCGCCAAACGATTGGGTGGCAGCTGTACGCAGGTTGGCGAACCGAGGAAAAGGAACCCGGCAGACCCGAAGGTCTCCCACGCACAGCCGCCATTGCACGAAACTGCGGACATAAAAAAAGCGCCTGCAATCGTGATCGGGGCGCCGATGCGCCTTTTCGTACGGGTCGCCAAACCCGGTCGCGGAGGTTGCCGCGACTGGAGGGAATTTATGCCTAACGGGGCATCAGTGCAAGGCGCGGCGAAGCCAGAAGAAGCCGTGAACCGCATTTTGGGAACAGTCCGACATACGCGTTGAGAGGTCGCCCCTGGTCTGTTAACCCTCAACTAATCCGCCTGCAGAACACTGGGTGCAACTCGGCGCTCACGGCGCCGCAAGCCCCCTCACGACAGACAGGTAACTTGAAAATGAAAGCGTTAGTGGCATTGGTGTTTGGCGGCCTTTGCAGCACGGCAATGGCCGATGAAGTGGCGCAGGATTTCAAGCATCCGCCGGTTGAACGCTACAACTATTCGCAGCACCTGGACATCGCTAGAGTGATCTCCGTGAGCGAAGTGCCCGACGTGCGCGAATTGGTACCCGCGCGCATGATCTACGAAGACTCCAAGGGCCAGCGACATACGCTTGAATACACGGCGATGGGGAAAGGTTTGACTGACGACTGAGGCTTTGGGGTGATGCTGAATCCGTCAAGAAATGTTCAGCAGTGCCGGCAGATCAATAGGGCAAGTGGATGATGAAAGTGGTGCCATAGATTGGGTTGGACGTCACGGTGACCCGGCCCCCATGGGCTTCGGCGATCTGCTTGACGATAAACAAACCAAGCCCGAGCGAACGCAGCGCATCTTGCCGGTCGCTACCACGCGTCATCGGCTCGAATAACTTCGGCACCAGTTCCTCGGCGATGGCAGGGCCGTGGTTGTGAACGCCCAAAACCACACCTTTGGCGCAGAACTCGGTAGTGAGCGTGATGGGATAGCGAAGGTCGCCATATACCGCACTGTTGGCGACCAGGTTACCGATCATCTGCTGCAACCTGTCCTGGTCCACCTCGAATGTCCCTTGCCCACGAGATAGATGACGAATGCTTGCATTGCCAAAAACAATCCTGAGCTCACTCACGGATTGATCCATGGCCTTCAGAAGATCAACTTGTTGGCGCCGGATGCCGATGCCTTGACCGAGTTTGATCGACGCAAAATCCAGAAGATCGACGATCATCCGCTGAGCTCGCTCAGCAGAAGTGCTAATGCTGTCCAGCAGTCGACGCCCCCGGTCGGATTGGACATCGCGTGCAAGCAACTCTGTAGCCATCTTGATGGCCGTCATCGGATTCTTCAGGTCGTGGCTAGCCACAGCGACCATTCGTTCAGCGAGCAGTGCCCGATGCTGTACATCTTCATAGGCTGCGGCCAACTCGACTTGGGCGCGTTGCAAAGCTAATTCTGCGGCGGCCTTCTGCGCCAGCAGCTCCTCGGCACGCTGCATTGCAACGAATACCCCCCGCTCATTGCGGTCTCGCTGGCTGATTCCGAACAACGCCAACTGGTAGACGACACCGTTTTCACTTGCCTGCCGTACACCATTCAGCAACATGGCAACGGCTGTTCCATTGCGGTGTTGCAGGTCGACCTTAACCTCCGCAACAGAGCCCTGCATGTCCATCAATGGCTTCCAGTGTGTGCTTTGGAACACACGCCCAGCCACCGTCAGCAACTGGTCGAAACTGCACGCGTGCATCCGCGTCGAGTCGTATCCCAGCCAATCGCAGAACGTCTGGTTGGCGCGGATGATGGCGCCATCCGCGGCCATGACAACCAGTCCGCACGGGGCATTCTCGAAATACGATGCTGTGAACAACTGCACGGCGTCATCCATCACTCAACCCACGTTCTACGAAGAAAACATCCATTGCAGCCGTGCATGCACTGGGTGCGCTCAACTGCGGGTAATGGCCGATGTTGTTGATGATGCTCAACTGACTGTTGGGCAGCACGCGGTGCAGATAATCGCCAACCCCCATTGGCACGACCACGTCGCCGGGACATTGCAGGATCAACGTGGGTGTCGACAGCCCGCAAATGTCCTGCCGGTGATCGGACAGGAAAATCACACGGGCAAAATGCCTGGCGATAAAGGCGTTGGTGCGGGCAAAGTTTTCCAGCAGCTCTTCGTGAAGCCCCGGCTGCCCCGGTGCCCCCATCAAGACAGGCGCCATGGTCCCGGCCCATCCGAGATAATTGTCGTCGATGGTGGCCAGCATTTGCCGCACTTCATCCGGCGAGAATCCGCCGGTGTAGTCACCCTTGTCGACGTAGCAAGGCGAACCGCCGATCATCACCAGTGCAGCAATCCGCTCTGGCGACTGCACAGTGGCCAAGGCACAGATCATCGCGCTGACCGAGTGCCCGACCAGGATCACGGGGCCTTTCGCAAATTCGTTGATGATCTCGTTAAGATCCGCTGCGTGCCCCCACAGCGACGCGTGCCTGCCATGATCGTAAGCCCCCAGGTCAGACTGCCCGGCGCCGGTCAGATCGTAGGTGACAACGCGAAAGCTCTTGGAGAAATGCGGCACCAGCAACCGCCACATGCTCTGGTCACAGCCAAACCCATGCGCCAGGATCAAGGTTGCCCCTCCGTCCCCAGCAATATGCACGTTGTTACGCTTCTGCAGGGTCATAAAAATCCTGGGGTAGTTGGCTATTAGCAGCGACTGACCGCCAATCTCCGAAAGATTAGGTGAGTCATGGGACAAGCGGGGTGCGACTGTGGCTTGTGCAGCGGTTGAACGTGACTGTTGTGCCAGCACAGGCACACGTGGGCACCATACGCGATAAGCCTGGACATAGCCCGCGGATTATTGAGCGAGGCGCCGTTCGAGCTGATTTCGGGACGGGCGGGTTCCGATGAAGACCAAATTCAGGTGCTCGATCTGCTTGTTGGTCGAGCACAGGTCCGATCTACAGGTTACAGCGCTAAGCCCCGCCATGTGGACAGGACGTGGCTGTGGACGTTGTAAGCGGACGCGTTAGCCGCCATGAGGGTATCGCGGGCCAGACACTTTCGAGGTGAACTCTCGATGTGTTCCGCAACAATCATTTGTCTCTCTTCGCTGTTATAGCCGGCTCTATCAGCGGGCTGTCATAGCCAGTAACCGAACTTGTAGGCATCGGGACGGGCCCTTGCCAGAACGGTGTCTTTCCGTTCTGACTGTCGAACCTGTGGCGGGCCTCGCGGATCTGCTCCACGTTTTCAACCACCCACGTCCAAATAGGCGACATGCGGACCAGCAGCTGCATACCCAGTGCAGTCAGGCCATATTCAACACGGGGCGGAATCTCTTGGAACTCGTGTCGGCTGACCAAGCCATCTCGCTCAAGTGATCGCAGCGTCTTGGTCAGCATGCGCTGTGTAATGCCACGCAACTGCCGTTTGATATCGGCGTGGCGCATTGTGCCGTAGACACCTAGCGCATGCAGAATGCCCAGAGACCAGCGACTGCCCGCATGTGCAAGTACCTCACGCCTGACCCCATCGTCATCCTCTCTGAGCGTCTGGCAGATGGCTTGAGCCTGCCTCAAAGCTTCATGATCGGCCATGCTTCCCCCTGGTATCACGCGTGTGCCTTCTTACGAGCGCTGCATAGTCGTGCAAGCATTTGTCCATCTTACAGGCAACTTTAACCAGGACAAATCATGACCCATCCCACCCAGCCAACCCCTCAATCGATCCTCGTATTAGGCGCAGGAGAGCTTGGGCTGCCCGTGCTTCGCAACCTTGCTCGGGTTGCAGAACGAGCCCCAGGCTCAACGGTCAGCGTGCTGCTGCGCGAATCCACCATCAACACCCAAGTCCCGACGAAAAAGGCCGAAATCGATGAACTTCGTAGCCTCGGCATTCAGATGGTCGCTGCCGATCTGGTGAGCGACTCCATCGACCAGCTTGCGGCGGTATTCGCTCAATTCGATACCGTCATTGGCTGCGCAGGGATGGTTGCAGGCCGAGAAACTCCGATGAAGCTTGCCACTGCGGCCCTGAAGTCCGGCGTCAAGCGCTACTTCCCGTGGCAGTTCGGCGTGGATTTTGAAGTGATTGGACGCGGAAGCCCGCAGGACCTTTTCGATGCCCAGCTTGACGTTCGCGAGTTGCTGAGGGCTCAAGACAAGACTGAGTGGGTCATCATCTCGACGGGCATGTTCACCAGCTTCATGTTTGAGCCCATTTTCGAAGTGGTGGACTTCGAGAATGACACGGTGAACGCGCTGGGCGGGCTGGATAACAGCGTCACCCTGACCACACCCGACGACATCGGGGCGCTGACAGCAGAAATCGTTTTCTTCGAGCCCCGCTTGCGCAACGAAATCGTGTACCTCTCGGGCGATACGGTTACTTACGATGAAGTTGCTGGGCTGCTCGAACGTGTCCTTGGACGACCTTTCAAACGTAACGAATGGACGGTTCCGTATCTGATGGACGAACTGGAAAAAGACCCGACTCATCACATCAAGAAGTACCGGGCCGTGTTTGCCCAGGGCCGAGGCGTGGCCTGGCCGAAAGCGGGCACATTTAATGAACAGCAGGCGATTCACGTCACGACCGCCGAGCAGTGGGCTCGCGCAAACCTTCAAGGGAGATAAGCGCTAACAGAAGTTGAGGAAGTTCGGAGATGCGCCTGGGAGGGTGAAAGGGTGGGCCTGGTGCGGGAGCCAGGAGTCGTACCAACACGAAAGGGACTGAATTCGTCCGCAGGTGCCAACTGCCTGGGCCGCAGAGCAACTCGGCGACGCTCCGGAGAACCCGGTATTTCCCGTAGAAGCGGTAATGCAGGTCCTCAAGACCACCGACATCCCAGTACTTCACATAGGCGGTGATCAAGATATCGTATTCCCTGCAGAGAACTAGGGTCTGTATGAAAAGTTATGAGACGAAGGTCAGGCAAGGCGAAAACAGCCGAGGAACGGTCGGAGTCGCGCTCGACTTTACGGGTTGTAAATGAGCATTTCGACCGGGCTGGCGCACCAGGCTGTTTTCAACGCAGCATCACCGAGTATCAAGGCTTTTCGTGCAGAGCCTAGCAGGCGCTGACCCAACTCAGCTTGCCGGATGCCGGGCACGGCCCCCACATGCAATACCCCATCGCCACTGCCAGGCACATCGGGGCATTCGTCGCGGAGTCGCTGACCAGAAGCTGCACATAGAAAAGGCCACTTAATGTGGCCTTTTCTACTTTTCTACTAGCGTCATACCTTACCGCCACCATTCATCATCCTGTAAACCGCTACGAATGAAAGACTCATTACCAGAATGGCGAAGACTATTGCGGTATCGAAGATGCCGTATCCGCTAGCTACCGCGTACCCAGCGATCATCGCCGGAACACCCATACCGAGGTAGCAACAGAGGAAGACAACGGACAATACACCCGCGACCTCCTCGGCACGTGACTTGGATAAAACCAGTCTGATGCCACCTTGAAAACCAGCACCAAAGCCAGCTCCGGAAATCACAACGCCAAAGATAAAGGGTGTGAGCGAACCGGTGATCAATGAGGCCAAGACCATAGCCATACCGGTCAGCAGCCCCAGTGCACCAATCCAGGAGAGAGTATGCATTGACCGATTAACGAATGTCCCGATAGCAGCTACCCCACTTCCAGCGAAAGCCGCCAACACCAATCCTCCTGCCCATGACGCGGGTAGCGCAAAGAGCTGCTCAATTAGCCGTGGCCCCATCGAAGCAAAAAAACCGGCGACAGCCCAGCCAGCAACGAACAGCGACGATGCAATGATCATTGGTCCGCGCACATGCACGGGTATGCTGAATTGAGGCATCAGTGACCGGGCAGCCCCAGGTATTCTTGCGCGGACATCCCTCATGATGAGTAGACCAACGCCCTGAATGGCCAAAATAAAAGCTAGCGCCGCGAACACGGCATGAGTGGGGTACGGTAATGCCTGTGCGAATACGCTACCCATCAGAGCGCCAACAGCGCTGCCGATGGCAGGAGTGAGGGCATTCACGATCGCGCCGCGCTTGTGGTTGAGGTCAATCAAGGCTGCGCCTACCGCTGGAACAGCAGCTCCTGTCGACACGCCTTGAATCAGCCTGCCAAGCACTAGATCCGTGAAGCCATCAGCTACACCCAGCATGTACATGGCCACCAATTGCAAAACGGTCGTCCACAACAGTACTGATCGACGACCGACATAGTCGGACAGCCGTCCAAACACTAGCAGTCCGGCGAGTACTGATATGGCATAAATACTGAAGATAAAGCTGATGCCCATCGCAGTGAAATGCCACTGGTCCTGATAGATCGGATACAACGGCGTAGGTACGCTGGATCCAGCCAGGAAAGTCACTGTGATGGAAGCAAGCAGCCCAAAACGAGTCCGCGGGCCAAGACGCTGCTTGTCGTCATTGGCAATGCTTATTCCAGGGGTTATCAGAATCTGGTCCATGACTTGTGCTCACAGTAAGCGGTTGATCAACAGGCATACGCCCATCGCAAATACCAGTGTTCCCGTCCCGAAGCGCACGGCTCGCCAAGGGCGAGCGCGTGCAAAGGTGATGAAAGCCATGCGTCACACTGAAGCCAAAAGCGAATAGTTGATCGCTTTTGTAGCGTCAGCTTGTGGATTAGAAATCGCATCGAGCATACGCCCTACGACTTTTCCGCCCTTGATCAAGGCAGGGGCGTCGTGACTTGGAAGCAGGAATTTGCTGTCTGCAAGCGCCCTCTTGAGAGCTCTCTTTTCATCCAGTGTGGACATGGCACGATTCGCTGTAATCGTCGGCTCATGGGACGCTTGATCGAGAATGGGCTCAATCAATTGGTCGTGGATGTCATAGGCGATGTCGCCGCAGATATTCGCCATTCCTTCGTCAGTTTCGACCAGGACCGATATCGAGCCTGGCGTGTGTCCCCCTGACAGTCGAACTGCTACGCCAGGGATAACCTCTTCTTCGAACGTGCCGTCGACATCGAACAGGCGAATTGCGCCTCGAGTGTGGAGACGATCAATCAAATGCTTGGTATCAGCCGCGGTGTACATGAGCGGTCCCATGATGCCGGATGCAGCGAACTCCAGCTCACGACGGGAGATGCCGACAGTAGTCGCCATCGGGAAGAGATCAGTCATGCCGACATGATCGATATGAGCATGCGTGTGGACGATGTGCCGGATGTCTTTCATCCGCAATCCATGCTGGGCCAGATGGTATTCAAGCGTCATTTGCGGCGTCACTTCGTACGTCAGTCCATATTCTTCATACTGCTGGGCATTGCGTGACCCCGTATCGACCAGGATCGGTTCCTCCCCTCCAGTAATAAGAAAACCCAGAACCGGGATGGTGACGTGCTCGCCGGGGTTCCGGAACATGACCAGACCGCTCGAATCCATCTGCATGTTTCCGAGGTTAATAGGATGGATCTTCAGTGCCATGGTGATTCTCCTTGCAGGCGACGCTTGGGTTAAGACAGACCGTCAGGACGGGTAAGTACCGTCTTGCACTGCCCCATTAAGAACCGATCGGTTCAATATAGGGCGGCCCAAACTCAGGCGCAAGAGAAAAAAACCATTCGGTTCAAAAAGGTGATAGGTGTTGCTCAGAGAGCCCGCAACGCTTCCATGAAGTGGCTGACCCGATCGCCAGTCCCATCAGCAGGCAAGCAGCTTTCAACGCACACCCCAGAGAAAAACACCATGATGATGTCCGCAATAATCTCTGGAGCCAGTCGGGTCTTCTCAGCCCTTACGTTGTCAGCGATTTGCGGGAGCAGGCGACGATGACAATCCACGAGCAGTTGACGGACCTGATCGGAAAGCACGGGAAACTCACGTAGCGCATTGACCGAAAAGCAGCCCATACACCCGTTATCTTGAGGGTCGCCAAGCCGAAGAAAACGCTCGATATTTGCCCATCCTTGCGGCTGAGCAGTCAGGATTTCTGGTGCTCCGCGGTTTGCGTAGTAATACGCCAAAGCGCTCAGAAACAGATCATCCTTATCCTTGAATTCTGAATACAGGCCTGACTTATTCACGCCCGTAGCCTGCTCAAGATGATGAAGAGAGGTGCCGGAGTAGCCGTACTGCCAGAACACGGGCAGTGCCTTCTCCAGAACCGTCTCACGATTGAATTTTCGAGGGCGTCCCATTTTCGGTACCTAAACGGTCGACATGATCCCAGTATCGAACCGTTCGGTTGGATAGGAAAGCGATTTCTATCCGACTCGCCTAGCATCGCGGCGAACTGCTTGCGGGGGAACCCCAAAACCTCGGATGAAGACCTCGCGCATGTGTCGACGATCCCTGAACCCGGTTTCCCTTGCTACCGTGTCCAGGCTATGGCGACTCTGCTCGATCATTAGCCGAGCTGCCTCTAGTCGTAGACTCTCCACCGCTTTCGCAGGTGATTGACCGGTTTCGGCAGTGAAGACGCGCGTGAATTGCCTTGGGCTCAGATGAACAACTTCCGCGAGCTCTTCAACACTCAGTGCCCTGTTCAAATGCTTACGTGCATAATCCAAAGCGCTCTGAATGCGATCAGACTTGGGCGCCAGAGCAAGCAATTCAGAGTGCTGAGACTGCCCTCCTGATCGGCGTTGGTGCATTACGAGCTTATGGGCCACCGATTTCGCAAGCTCCGTTCCCAAATCCTTCTCCACCATCCCCAATGCCATGTCGAGGCCCGCGGTCATTCCTGCAGAGGTCCAAACAGGGCCGTCCACAATGAAGATTCGATCCTCTTCCACCTCAATGCTCGGGTGCATGCTTTGAAGAGTCTTGGCATATGCCCAATGAGTAGTCGCACGTCGGTTATCGAGGACACCCGCTTGAGCTAAGACGAACGCTCCTGTGCAGATGCCCGCGATGCGCCTAGAGCCCTGGGCAAATCCCTGCACGCTGGACAGAACCTCTGCAGCGGGAGGCGTAAGCGGAGTGAGTGTACCTGTGATCATCCAGCTATCTGCAAGCCCTGGATCATCCAAAGCCAGCGTATCGATGTGCATACCCAAGGATGATCGAATGGTCCCTCCTGACACCGAGTAGTTCTGAATCCGGTACACAGGCTCGCCCGCGACCATGTTCGCGAATTCAAAAACCGCCTGGGTGGCCAGAGACATCACCTGAAATCCATCCGTGACCAAGTAGCCGATTCGATGCATAACCGTGCTCCGATTGCGACGTCCTAAAACATGACCATATGCGTCGTTTAAGACAAATCTATTTTTTTGCATCATGGCTCCACACCCAAACAACGGAGCTGGACCATGACTCAGGAATACAAAGGCACCGCCCTGATCACAGGCGCATCCACCGGCATCGGCGCAATTTTCGCAGACCGCCTGGCTCAACGTGGTTATGACCTGATTCTGGTCGCCCGCAATCGTGATCGCCTGAACGCTCTTGCGAGCCGCCTCACCAACGAGACTCAGCAGAGCGTTGAAGTCTTCCCCGCAGACCTGGCCAACGCAGCGGACCTGGCGCGAGTGGAACGCAAATTGCGCGAAGACGCCAGCATCAATCTGTTGGTTAACAACGCAGGCATCGGGACTCACACCCGTTTGCTGGACAGCGATGTGGAGCGAATGGCCGAGATGATCAGCCTCAACGTCACGGCACTCACTCGACTGACCTACGCCGCAGTTCCGGGCTTCATCGCTCGCCAACAGGGCGCAATCATCAATATCTCATCAATCGTCAGCCTGGCACCGGAAATTCTGAATGGCGTGTATGGCGCAAGCAAAGCCTACGTCACGGCCTTCACTCAGTCGCTGCACAAGGAGCTGACAGAACAGGGCATCAAGATTCAGGCGGTACTGCCAGGAGCTACGGCTACCGATTTCTGGGAAATCGGGGGACTGCCCGTCGAGAACCTTGATCCCAACATCGTGATGTCAGCAACCGATCTGGTGGATGGCGCCCTTCAAGACTTCGACAACGGTGTCCTGATCTCCATCCCCTCCATGCAGGACATACAGCATTTCGAGCTGTACGAAAGCAGCCGCAAGGCGCTGTTCGGACATCTCTCCAGCAACAAACTCGCTCCGCGTTACGACGTTTAATCAATCAATTGAAAGGATACAAATCATGAAAACTAGCGCGAACACCATCTTCATTACTGGCGGCACCTCGGGCATCGGCCGCGCTCTGGCCGAAGCGTTCCACCAGCGTGGAAACAAAGTCATCATCGCGGGCCGACGCCAATCGCTGCTGGATGAAATCGCCAGCTCCAATCCCGGCATCGACACCGTTCAGCTTGATATCAATGATCCCCAGCAGATCAAGGATGTCGCACAAGAGGTTATCCGTCGCCATCCCTCGCTGAACGTCATCATCAACAATGCCGGCATCATGCCTTTCGACAACCCAGGCTCTGGCGATTATGACGATGAGCAGGCTGTAGGGCTGCTGCAAACCAACCTGCTGGGCCCGGTGCGTGTTAGCGCAGCGTTTGTAGAACATCTCAAGCGCCAACCCAATGCCTACATCATCAACAACAGCTCGGTACTGGCCTATCTGCCACTGGCCGCGACAGCCCTCTATTCAGCGACCAAAGCGGCGATTCACTCCTACTCGCTATCGCAACGTTTTGCCCTGCGCGATACCAGCGTCAAGGTTCTGGAAATCGCACCGCCATGGGTCGACACCGATCTGATTCACAAAAGTGGTGATGAACGCGCCATGCCGCTGGACGAATTCATCCAAGAGACCCTGGAAAAACTGGAGACAGCGACAACCGAAGTCCTGGTTGACCGCGTCGTACCAATACGAGCCAACCAAGGGCCAAACGAGCATGAACTGATCAACCAGTTCAACGAGGCACTGGCCGCAAACCCTATCCCTGTCGCCTGAACAGCGATGCAAAAATCGTTGATGTCATCGCGCAGGTCTCGCTGCTGACATTGACGAACTACCTGAACAACGTGGCGAAAACAGATATCGATTTCCCACCGAAAGCGATCTGATCGGACGCCTAACTTAAGCGACGTGTGCGCGCCTCCTAAAACGATCAGCCATTCCGTGAATGGCTGATCGCCTCAACCTTCAGCGAAACGGCGAAAGTCTTCCTCGGGTTAGCTAGTTTTTGAGGCTTACGAAGGGAGTTAGCCTGACATCACTCTCTGACCTGTAAAGGACAACCTCATATGAAAGCCGTAGTTTTCCAAGAAGCTGGTTTGCCGATCCAAAACGCTCGTTCCCTGTTCGAAACGGACCTGCCGAAGCCCACCCCAGGTGCTCGAGATCTGCTTGTCGAAGTGAAGGCGATTGCGGTGAACCCAGTAGATACGAAGGTGCGAGCCCGCAGTACCAGCCAAGAGGTCCAAGTGCTGGGTTGGGATACCGTTGGTGTCGTCCGTGAAGTAGGCAGCGACGTTTCACTGTTCAAAGTTGGCGACGAAGTTTTTTACGCCGGCGCGATCGATCGTCCTGGTAGCTACAGCGAATTTCACTTGGTGGATGAGCGCATCGTCGGCCAAAAACCACGTAGCCTGGACAATGCCAGTGCCGCAGCCTTGCCGCTGACCTCCATTACTGCCTGGGAGCTGTTGTTCGATCGACTGGGCGTTCAGGAGAACGGTGGTAAAGGACAAAGCCTGCTGGTCATCGGCGCCGGTGGCGGGGTTGGCTCGATCCTGGTCCAGCTGGCCCGCAAACTTACCCAACTCACCGTCATCGGTACAGCGTCGCGGCCAGAGACCCAGTCTTGGGTACAAGAACTGGGCGCCCACCATGTGATTGATCACTCCGCCTCGATCCCGCTGCAGCTTGAAAACCTGAAACTCAACCCGGTCGACTACGTTATCAGCCTGACCCACACCGAAACCTACCTGCACCAGATCGTTGAGGTGCTTCGCCCGCAAGGCAAACTGGCGCTGATTGATGACCCAGCACAACTGGACGTCATGCCACTCAAGCGCAAATCGCTTTCGCTGCATTGGGAACTCATGTTCACGCGCTCTCTGTATCAAACCGCAGACATGATCAAACAGCATGAGTTGCTGAACAGAATTTCCGAGCTGGTCGATAACGGCGTCATCCAGACCACCATTGGGGAACACTTCGGCAAAATCGGCTCAGATAACCTGAAGCGCGCCCATGCTCTGATCGAGAGCGGTAAAGCCAAAGGCAAGATCGTTCTCGAAGGCTTCTAACCCGCTGATACGCTCAAGGACAAGCATATGAAAGCTTTCTTCCAAGCCACTGGCCTGGCTGTCGCGGTCTCGCTCAGTGCAATGGCCATGGCCGATACCGCCTCGGGCACAGGCACCAACCCCGAACGTGTTTTCGCTTTCAATGGCGCCATGCCTACAGGCGTGACCGTCACCGAAACGGGTCGGATCTTCATCAACTTCCCTCGTTGGGGAGATGAAGTACCCTACACCGTGGCGGAGATTAAACAGGGCCATCTGGTTCCTTACCCGGACCTGAAAACGAATGTGGAAAACGCCAAGGATCCGGCCGCCGGGTTCATCAGCGTGCAGAGCGTTGTAGCTGACGGTCAAGGGCGTGTCTGGGTATTGGATACAGCCGCTCCCGCCTTCTCCGAGCCCAAGGCAGGTGGAGCCAAGCTGATCGCAATCGACTTGAACACCAACAAGATCGTGAAAACAGTTGTGTTCCCGCGTGAAGTGATTCTGCCAACTACCTATGTGAATGACGTACGTTTTGATTTTCGCGTAGGTAAGGAAGGTATCGCTTACGTCACCGATTCGTCGGTAAAAGGGCCAGGTGGAATCATCGTGCTGGACCTGGCCAGCGGTACGGCAACCCGCCGCCTCAGCGGGGCCAAATCGACTTCCGTAGACCCTGAGTTCCGACCTGTCATCGAAGGGAAACCAGCACTCATCACACGCGACGCGCAGGGTAAATCAGGATTGCTGACCGTAGCCTCGGACGGCATCGCCCTGTCGAGCGATGGTAAGACGCTGTATTTCTGTCCGCTTTCGAGTCGACACCTGTATTCGGTTCCAACGGCTTTGTTGCGAGACCCCAATGTAAGCGAAGCCGAACTTGAACAAGCAGTTGTTGACCTTGGTGAAAAAGGCGCCTCCGACGGTCTTGAGGCTGATGCTAACGGTGCAGTCTATGCGGGGGATTATGAGCACAACTCCATCCGCAAACGCCTTGCCGATGGCACTTGGCAAACCGTGGTTGAGGATTCGCGAGTCCTTTGGCCGGATACCTTGTCGATCGGCCCAGACGGATATCTGTACTTCACTGCCAACCAGCTGCACCGCTCGCCTGGCTTCAACGATGGCCAAGACAAACGGGTGAAACCTTACAGCCTGATGCGCGTCAAGATCGACGCCAAGCCTGCGCAAACGCATTGATAAGGAAATGACATGCAAAAGCACATTCGCTTGGGCTACATCGACCTCAGCTTCCATGCCGCTAGCGCAGCGCTTGTGCAGCGCACGCTAGAGCGACATGGTTATCTGGTGGACGTCAGCACAGCGCCTCATGAGGAAATGTTCCGGTTGTACAGCGAAGGACAGGTAGAGATGCTCGTATCAGCCTGGCTGCCAGCCAGCCACGGTGCCTACCTGGCAGCTTGCAAGAAACCGAGCACTTCCCTTGGAGTTCTATACAACCCATTCTGCATTTGGGGTGTGCCTGATTATGTACCGGAGGACCAGGTCGCTACGATTGCAGACCTGCTGAGGCCGGATGTTGCCCAGCGGATGAGCCGCCGCATCCAAGGCATAAACCCTGGTGCCGGTATCAGTCGCTTTTCCAAAGCCATGGTGACGCAATACGCGTTGGATGCTGAAGGCTACTTTTTTGCGCAAGGCACCGAGGCTGATTGCTTCAATCGTTATGAGCAATCCTATGCCGAGCGGGAATGGTTTGTCGTGCCGCTGTGGCATCCTCAATATTTGCACCATGCCTATCAAATCCGAGCCCTAGATGAACCGCTCGGGCTGTTGGGTGGTGAAGATCAAGCAACGCTCATTGCCGCCAGTGACGTTGTGCAAGAGATGCCGAAAGAACTGATTGAGGACCTAATCTCGCTACAACCTGGCAATGCCGCGGTCAGTGAGCTTGATTTTCTTATCCGTCACAAAAAGCTTTCAGCCTTGGAAGCTGCAGACATCTGGCTCGCACGTCAGTCGGCACCGGCGGGAGCTTGAATCAGTAGCAGGGCCCCGTGCCCCGCCACTGAGCCCCGACTAGCTTTCGAAACGTTTTGCTAGAAAGGCTCTAAGCGATTGGATGGCCGGCGTGAGCGATGTGCGATGGGCACATACCAGCTGAAGCGGCGCCGGCTGCCCATAGCTTTCCGGGAATAGCTCAACCAGGCGGCCGCTACGAAGATCCTCAGCAACATCGAGCCTGGACTTGTAAACGATCCCCAATCCGGCGACAGCCCAGCGTCGAACAATGTCGGCATCATCGCTGATTCGATCACCCGTCACCTGAACCGTCCGCACTCCCTGTGGAAAATTGAAGCTCCAACGCTCGTAAGTTTGCTCGCCCATTACATATCTCAGGCAATTATGCTCGCTCAACGCCTCAGGAGATTCCGGCATACCATGACGCGCGAGATACGCCGGCGAGGCGCAGACTGTTCTGCGGTTCATCGGTGCGAGCGCTAAGGACACCAGGCCCGAGTCACTCAACTGTCCATACCTGATACTAGCGTCCAGATGTTCCCCCACCAGATCAGCCACCTGATCACTAACCCGCAATTGCAGACGTACCATGGGGTGCGTTTGCTGAAACTCATCTAGCCATGGGAGCAACACGTTCCTGCCGATATCAGATGGCATCGACAAACGAATAGTGCCAGCGATCTCGTCACGGCCCTGGGTCAACGCTACCTCACCATTATCAAGTGCTTCCAAGGCTTGCCGCGCGTGCGGCAAGTAGCGTTCGCCATCATCGGATAATCTCAACCGACGCGTCGAGCGAACAAACAATCTCGCGCCCAAGTTGCTTTCCAGACGCTGAATGGCACCGCTCGCCAAGGCGGGCGAGATGTCAAGCAACCGCGCCGCGGCGGAGAAACTACCCGCAGCAGCCGTCGATACGAAGACCTGCAGATCATCGATTCGTATGATTTTCTTCACTTTGACGAAATTCTTTACGTGATGGCGAGGTTTTTCAGCGTAATGGGAAAAATGATCATTGCCCAGCCCTTCAAACAGGAACTTGCAATGACCTTCTCTAAACGATTTGTACTAACAGCTGTGATGGCAGGCTTGATCGGTGTAGCCCACGCCGAAGTGCAGCCAACCCTTCACGTGGTAGCCCAATCGGCAAATGCCGTATGGAATGCGGTGGCTGTGGACAGCGCCGGAGGCCTATACGTATCGGGCCCAAAATGGACTGGTTCAGCGGGGCCATCCGTATCGAAGCTAGACCCAGCAGGCCAGCCCCATCCCTTTCCAAATGAGCGCTGGAATAGCAATGACGCAACCATTCCGGCCGAACAGCGCTTCGTCAATGTCAATGCAATGCGTGTTGATGACAATAGCCGGCTGTGGATTGTCGATGCAGGCGTAACTGACTTCGGCGGTAAAGTCATTCCAGGTGGTGCAAAGGTCGTGGTCGTTGACCTAAAAAGCGGCGAAGTGATCAAGGTCATCCCATTCGACAGCAGCATCGCTCAAGAACATAGCTACATCGACGATATCCGCCTCAATGGCAAGCATGCCTACCTGACGGACGCTGGCGTTCCTGGCATCGTTGTCTTGGACTTCGAAACCAACAAAGCCCGGCGCGTCTTAACGACCAGTCCTGCTGTACGCGCACCCAAGAACCGCGACATTATCCTGAGCGGCAAAGTAGTCAGAGCGCCAGATGGGACAGCATTGAGGGTGCACTCCGATCCCCTTGAAGTATCCCCGGACGGGAAATGGCTCTACTTTGCACCGTTGGAAGGCCCTTGGCACAAGATTGAAACGCGCTGGCTGGATGACGCCAACCTGCCTGAAGCTGAGCTCATCAAACATGTCGAGTTCTGGCGAGACCTGCCGCCGGTCGGTGGAACAGTCATGGACAGCAAGGGCAATTTCTACTTCAGTGACCTGGCTGAAGATAGCGTCAAGCGAATCGCCACTGACGGCACCATTCAAACCATTGCACAGGACAGTCGCCTGCACTGGGTCGATGCACCGGCGTTCGACAACCAGGGCAGATTGTACTTGCCGGCAGCACAAGTTGATCGAGTAGGCTTGTTCAACAATGGCGCATCGAAGGTCGAGCGACCACTGAGCGTCTATCGTATAGACCCTAAGTAACCTCACTGCACCCGTTTCAGAGCCGATGCCTTGTGCATTGCGAGCTCTGAAACGGGTTTATCGAAAAGCCTCCGCCAACCTTTATGGTTTAGGTCCGGCGGGAGCGCGAAGCTAATGCAGAAACCACGACCCCCAAAACCACCAGGCCGAGCCCGGCAAGGAACATGGTGGAAACGGTCGCACCAAAAGCCAAGCAAGAGAACACTGTTCCAATCAGGGGTACCCCAAGGGTGAAATTTGACATGCCAAACGTCGAAATTCGCCGTCCGTACTCCGCAGAGATCACAAAGCACGCCGATGTCGCAATCGGACCAATGAAAAACAATTCCTCAGCCAGTTTCCTATCCAAGACAAGGGATGTCGGTGGGCCTTCGCTGACATATGCTGCAATCGCCAACGGTATGGTAGCCAAGAGCATCTGCCACGGGGCAAGCGCCAGAGGCGGGGTCACCCACCGATGACGTTTCACGTGAAGGATGACAATTGCCCAACTGACCGCTGCAAGAAGCAGGAATATTGCCCCCAACACTGTTTCCCGGTTTGTCCATTCGAGCTCTCCTGGGGAGCACACAGCCGCGATCCCTGACATCCCTATGACAAGCCCTGCAATCTGCAACCGAGAGGGCATTTCACGGAACATGACCCAGGCGACAACCACACACCACAGTGGCGTTGTGTATGCCAAGAGCACAGCGCGGCTAGTGTCGACATGAACCATCGCCACCATACCCAGACCTGTGAAAGCCATCATCTGCAACAAACCCACGCTTGCGATGATTGGCATATCCCCTCTAACGGGAAGCTTGAGCTGTCCTCTCGCGACCAGATAAGCAAAAAGACAAACCGCGGCACTGGCGAAACGAATGGTAGCCAGCCAGAGCGGAGGTACGTCATGCAATGCAAGCTTAGTAACCGGCCAGCTACTTCCCCACAGAAGCACCATGACACCAAGCCAAACGTAAGTTGAAGATATCCCGAAATTCTTGGAGCGAGTCTTAAACACTTGCTGAGTTGAAGCGCGCATGGTGCCACCTCGTTGCAATCTAGTTACGTAGCACCATGATATTTTTGAGCACGCGAAAAAACGTACCTATCTCTTCCTCAGAAGTAGAAATACCGGTA
Organism: Pseudomonas sp. MNR3A; assembly: GCF_009650575.1. Classification (NCBI taxonomy): domain Bacteria; kingdom Pseudomonadati; phylum Pseudomonadota; class Gammaproteobacteria; order Pseudomonadales; family Pseudomonadaceae; genus Pseudomonas; species Pseudomonas sp. MNR3A. Next base: position 52,102 of record NZ_VZZS01000003.1, read on the forward strand.
CATTTCATTGGAAAGCTCTCATGCAGAGGAAAAATTTACCATGAGCCGCTCAAAGCTCGATGACGCTAGCCTGCGTATCCTTGATGCACTCCAAGAAAACGCGGAGTTAAGCAATGCCGAACTCGCTGAAATGGTAGGGCTTTCAACTTCGCCGTGCTGGCGACGTGTCTCAGAGATGAAGGAAAGTGGGGTCTTGCGAGGCGCCGTTACGCTAGTTGATCCTGCAGCGCTCGGCCTTGCAATAAATGTATTCGTACACGTGTCGCTCAAACTCCAGGACAAGCAGTCTCTAGAAGTATTTACGAACGCGATCAGGGAGCGCCCAGAGGTGATGGAGTGCTATTTGATGAGCGGCGAGGCGGACTTTATGCTGAGGGTGGTGAGCGAAGACCTGACAAAGTATCAGACGCTACTGCTTGACTGTTTGACGACCATACCCGTTGTGGCAAGCATCAAATCGAGTTTCGCACTTAGCCAAGTTAAATATACGACTGCACTGCCCACGAATCACTTGAGGGGGCGCACTTCAGCGAGCAATAACTAACGTTCGTTCTATCTTTCGCTCCTCAACCGAGGAGTGAACTCTTCCTCCATTTCCTTGATCCATCGACTCAGCGTTGGGACGGCAATATTTAGGGAAAATGTGGCGCTAGTAAAATGACTGGCTTCAGCCACCGCCAAGAACACTTAAAAGGTCTGGCCTCCACTAACTTATGTCTCACCTGAGAACCTGACAAGTCCGAAACCAAACTGAGACGCTACGTTAGCTTAGAGCTCATGGCAAACCGTTTCCAAGCCAGAAGTTTGGGTTTACAACAGTCTCCACCTGTACAGCAGAAGCAGCTGGAGCCAAGCGAAAAACCTGGACACTCGCTTTGCCGTCGATAGCCGCGCTTAAATTTTTAAACGCCTCACCGAGTGTATGTTGAGTCAGCGCATCATCATTTTGCCAAAGCTCAAGCATGGTCCAGTGGCCTTGAGTGTCCATGTTTTCAAAAAGACGATAATGAAGACACCCGTGCTCTGACTGCGTCGCTTCGACAGCTATTAGCAGAGCGCTGTGAACCTCAGCTACTGATGATGGATCTGCGGTGATATGCGCTACAACGGTAATCGTACTAGTCATGCCGAGCACCCAGTTTGTTGATACCTTAGCTTGATCACTTCCACTAGCACGTGAAACCCAAAGGGTAGCGAAACAGTTTCAACAAATTGACGAAAGTCCCTTTGTTGCTCCTGGATGTAGCCCGCGCGTTCAAGGGTAGGAGCAGCCTTACTCCTAACGTCTGCCCTGGCAAGCATCGCACTCCGGAAGGTCGGATTTATCGGCAAAACGGTGCGCTGAGCTACCTGAGATGATTGGACAAGAACCTGAGCCGAAAGCGAAAGAGCTCGTGCAGCTTCGCCAATAGCATGGTCATCAAGGGAGTCGAATAGATCCCGCCAACAAACGAGCGACACGCCGCTCATGCAAACAAATTGGAGATGATCATGAAAAAATTCATTGTTGCACTCGCCTATAATGACCCCGGCCGCTTTCGCGGTAGCACAAGGCAACAATCCGGACACAGACGCTCACCAGTACCGCTACGGTGACGTGATTGACGTGGATAAAGTAGTCTCGCAAGACGTTGTGGATCAGTCCGAAACTTCACAGGCGCTGGAAACGGTGAAGCTGGTGTACCGTGATCACGCGGGGGTAGAGCACGACCTTTACTACAAACGCGTCGCTGAAACTCACCAAGACAGCTGATATACGATTTGGTGATTGGCCCGTCGCAATGCGCCGGGCCCACCGCGAAGTCAATCCGCATCCTTAGCGAGCCTAGCCTCCAATTCCCCCCAGCTTTCGCTCTCGCCGATATTGTCCAGGGGTCTGCCCCAGCACATCCTTGAAGACTTTGCTGAATGACGCCTGCGTTTGGTAACCCACCTCCAAAGCGATATCACTCAAACCAGAGTCCGTCTTTGCCAACAGCAAGCATGCGATTTCCATCCTGATTCGAACCAGCAAGGTTCCCGGAGGACAACCTGCTATGCGCGTAAAGGCCCTCATAAAGCTGGCGCGCGACATGTTGGCCATTTCTGCCATGCGCTCAACGGTCCAGGCATCTGAGGGATCCTCTAACAACGCATGCCATACCTTGGAAAGACGACGGTCAGCCAGAAGACCGATGCTACTTTCAACAGGTGGGCTGGTATCCAGCCATGACCGCAGAACCATTGTGAACAGCGCGGTAGTCAGGGCATCAACTATGGACCGAGCTCCATGGTGGTTGGCTTCGGCTTCGCTACGAATCAGTCCAGTCATTGCAGAGAGCGCAGAAGCGGACTGTGTCGAACTCAAGCTGACATGGATGTACTCAGGCAGCGCCTCGAAAAGTGATGAGCCTGGCTGGTAAATAAACCTCCCACATAGCAGATCCAAGGGCTCACCTTCGCCTTTTAACCGATGCAAAGGTAAAAGCCCCTCGCGAACGACCACCGGACGATTTGGCTGATCAACATCCGAATCACTTTGAAGCAAGTGGCCGGTGCCGTGTGGGAGCAACAGGATGTCGCCCGCGTTGAGTTCTATAAGGCTGTGGTCAGGCAAGCGTAATTGGCAGCGGCCTGAGAGGACGATGTGGTAACGCGCAGTACCGAGCTCATCCGGCTGATGGTCAATCGACCAACGCCCCGCAAAATGGCAACGCAGATCCATGCTGCCGCGCACATCAGCAAGCGTGATGAGTTTGTCTAACGTCGTCATGGTCATCTCTTCAGAAGGCTATCCGGGCGCAATTTAAACCAACCCAGGGGAAAGCGCAGTCGCCAAAGGCGATGATTGAGACGATTGGCAAAAAGGCGGAGCGCATCCGGCAAAAGCGCGAAGCGGAATCTTCTTAGGATGGACTCATCTTGAAACCACAAGGAATCACACCATGAGTCCCTTTCAACTGCTGGTCATTGCAAGCCGCCTGGATAAGCTTGGAATTCATCTCGTTCGCTTTGGCGTGGCCATTGTTTTCCTGTGGATTGGTGCGTTGAAATTCGTGCCCTACGAGGCTGACAGCATCACTCCATTTGTGGCAAACAGCCCATTCTTCTCGTTCCTCTATGCACATCCAGAGGCCTATCGGGAGCACTTCACGCATGAAGGCCAGCTCGACCTAGCGCAGCGTGCTTGGCAAGTTGCCAACCATACCTATGCCTTCTCAAATGGACTGGGCGTGGTCGAGATCAGCATAGGGTTTTTGGTATTGGCTTACCTTGTCTCACCGAAGCTGGGGCTCGCGGGAGCTGTGCTCGCTTTCCTCACACCCATCGTGACGCTGTCGTTCCTGATCACAACGCCTGAAGCGTGGGTAGCGAATCTAGGAGATGCTCAATTCGGCTTCCCGTACCTTTCTGGAGCTGGACGCTTGGTCTTGAAGGATGTGTTGATGCTGGCAGGTAGTGTGTTGATGATTGCTGACTCTGCTAAGCAGCTAATTAATGGCACCAGCCTGATCAATCTGGATAAGAAGAGAGTGAGTGGTTAGGTAGCCCTCCCGCCCCGAGCCAGCGCTACGCGCGGTCGAGAAAAAGGGTATCCATGGGTCGATCGCGGTCAGTAGTGACCTGCTGCTTTCGACCCATAGCGGACGTAGTCGTACCTGACTATTTGCCGTTCGGCGAGCCACATTCACTCATGAAAGAGCAGACTCATTTGCCCTAGTGCTGCGGCGAATGCTACTGGCGTCGGGCTCTCCTGCCATTGCGCGATAGTCCCTGGCAGCACCAGCCATGACTGCTTGCGCCGTGTCCAGATATGCGTAACTGGCTCGAAAACGCATTGCTCCTCAAGCTCCTTGAGATACCCTCCCAGCGCCCGGTCGTTTCGATACCTTACGACGTCGAAGTCAACAGGGGTGCCTGACACGAGTAGCTCGGTAGCCACGCGCTGAAAGCTAACGTCGCCCCTGTGAAGCGCAGCCATCACAGTCCAAACCACGTTCATCCCTTTTCGTACTTAACTTGGCGCTTCCAGGTGTTGAAGCCCAGCACAGCAAAAATGACTAGCGCTAGAGAGGTGATGGCTTGTGCCGCGGTGGACCAGGCGCCCACCAGCCGCAATTATGTCCTTCATCTCGGCAGCGCTAATCGCGGCTGACGCCAATTGCTGCAGTGAGCAGCAAAAGCGTAGCGGCTAGGCACCAAAAGCCAAAGGCATAAGGATTTCTCATCCCGGATTCACTTTGGTATCGTTGAATCTAATAATGAAAAAAGCCCCACCAGTAAAAACTGCGCGGGGCTTTTTGCTGTAAGGCTGGTGTGACGGTCAGTTAGATCACTGAAAAAAGGACTTCGTAGGGCCCGAATTTACTGGTGCCGGAGACAGACGGACGGTTGTTGGCCGTGAGGGCCCGGTTTTCGCGGGGCTGGAATTTAGTGGATTTTTTGATGTACCTCATAGGGTATCTATAAAAAAATCAGCTATTTATGGCCATCCGTGGAATCGAATCGGAAACTCTTCAGCTTGTGGGGAAGTGCAGCAAATGGACCCAAATGGCGCATGGTGACCTTTGGCTACTATCAGCCCTCAATACACTACAAAAAAGGGCGATTCGCCATGCAGGACCTGTGGACACCATTCATAAAATCGAATAGGGTGGATGATGGCCCTATAGTGGCCAATGGGGAGCGAAAGGAATCGTACTATCATGAGAACGCACGAAAGCGGTGAAAAATTCGAGTTATATATACTCTCACTGTGGTTTCTTTTCCTTCTGATTATAGTTGTTACCATTGACGTGCCATTTTGTTATGGCGACAACTGTAAATTCATCGGTATTTTGCCACTGATTCAGAAAAATATCGTATCCATTATTGCGTTATTATTTCTGGCATTTGGAACTTTATTTTATTTACGTTTCGACTATCGTATTGCAGGCAGCAAAAGCATTGCTGCGAAGATAGTAAAAATTGAAGATGTTAACTATGAACATCTGACATTCCTCACAACCTACATCATCCCCCTAATCTGCTTCAACCTAACAAGCACCAGATACTTACTTGCACTTGGATTACTACTAGTAATCATTGGCATAATTTACATAAAAACTGATAAATTTTATGCAAACCCAACCCTAGCGGTACTAGGCTTCAGAGTATACAAAGTAACTCTAGAGACACGCCTTGGATTAAAAGAAAACTTGGTAGTAATTTCAAAAGAACGATTGACTGAAGGCGACAACATTAATCGACTAAGTCTGGACGAAAAAGTTTATTTCGCAAGGAAAGTATCGTGACAATTGATGAACTGAAGGCAAAAATATCCGACGTCATCGGAGAAGGTTGTGGCTCTGAAATTTTTTTCCTTTTAGACTCCAACAATGGAATGCAAGTCAAAAAAGCTGACATTGATGAAGAACCGCAGGCCGAATTAACCAGAATGTTTGTTGATAATTTAGCCAAAAATATACTTCTCAATGACGACCTATCCCTGATCGAGTTATCTAGCGCCGATGATCGCCGCGAAACCATATATCATTATGATCTACCAGACATCCCTAATGAGCTACAGCAATTAAGAAGCATTATCACAGCAGATGACTTTGAAGAGTTTTCATTTGCAAATGATCGCCTTAGCAACCTTGAAGGTATTCTGATTCTCTTGGGCAATGCGGAACATCAGATGGCATTGTACAAATATCAATACCCAGTTTCCTTATTGCGAAAAGATACAGGCTTCAGCTTAACGCGCTCCCGTGGGACCAATCGCTTTAAAAAGCTCGACGAAGATGTTTTGAAGATCAACGCAAAGTTTGAATTTTTCAAAATTGATGGCCAATATTACATCCTTGACTTAAAAACACTAGAACGTTTCTTTGGCTTTCATGATGCGATCAAAAACATCGCCACTCAAGGCATCGAGAACATCAGGCAAGCAAATATAGTAGAAAATTTGCAAGTGTTCTCTGAACGACTGGATGACATTTCATTCTCAAGAAAGCTTGTACGAGCCGCTAGTTCCTCACCCGTTCTGAATTTGATACCCAATGCAGATGTAATTAATTTCGCAAACACGCACCCCGCACTGCGAGGAAGATTTAGATTTACAGCCGATGGGGAACGCTTCAACTTACGAACAAAAAAATCACAGAGTTTATTCTTGAAATTATTGAATGATGACTTCCTTCAATCTGAGCTTACTAAACGATACTATGATAGCCTTGCAAAAGATGCCATTGAATCAACCACACTAGAAAATGAGGCAGAGGCAGTATGATTACACCACCAGCGACCCTGTTTAACTCAGGCTCGGTTAGCTTAGGGGTCTGATCCTATCCCAGTTGCCATGTGACTGGCACGGGTCTGAAGTACAGAAATGATTGGCCGAATCAGACACCTAGGGCGGAACGCTGTCAAACATCCGTCCAGTAGACTGAATAAAGCGGCAATGTCTTGAGACTTGCCAATGCGAGCCTAAGAGTAGCACTCTCTCGAGAGTAGTGTCATTGGTCTCACGGTGCTATCCAATGGTAGCTTTGAGGCGAAAGCTGACAGCTGAGAGCGACCGCCACACATTCTTGACCAAACTTTAATCTAATCAGCTGAGTCACTTATGAAAGCTAAAAACGATGGAAAGTTTTATGAATCGATGGTTTTTTGGGCTTATACTTCTCTATGCAAAGATGAAAGGCTGACATCCGTTGAGAGAGACGTTAAAGTACCAAGTCCTGATGGACCCAGACAGATTGATGTTTTAGTAAAGCATGAACATGCGGGGGTTATTTATACAACCATAGTAGAGTGTCGCGATTACTCTGGAAAGCTGAACGTGACTCATGTGGATGCATTCGCTTCAAAGTTAGCAGATGTAAAAGCTAGTAAAGGAATATTGGTTTCAAGGAAAGGATTTAGCAAAACGGCGGTCCAAAAAGCAAATCGACTTGGTATAGGACTATGCATTGTCGACAGTGCCGACACAATGCTAAAAGAGCTTGTCATAGAAGTACCTGCCATCATAAAGGTCGTTCACCCATCGCTTCAAGTTAAAACCCTGATGAAGAACAACAGTGTTGAGAGAAAAGTAGCAGCCAGTGCTTTCACCACCATCAATGACATACCACTTCGCAACTTAGTGATTCAAGAGCTACGGGAAGGGGTGATCAATATACCTGAAGAGCCTATTACCTTGGATTGGAAACCAAGCAGCTTAAACCCACCTTTTTTTGTTCGAGACGCAGATGGCTTTCAGGTAGAAGTACCTTGGTTTACGGTAACGCTGCATATAAATATTTGGTATTTATTTGGACACACGAACAACCTCCCCGACTTCGTATCACAAACACACCTCGGAAACTCCACACATAACGTTTTTATACCCAGTCGCTTTAAAATCGGGCTCAATCAAAGCTTCGTGCGATATGAAAAATACTCAAAAATACCATGCAACCACAACGAAACAATTGTCGGTGCTTTTATACCAGACACCGACACCCCGATCAGTTCGACTTATGGCGCTCAGCATTTGAACATTGAAACATAGACATTTAACAGTGAAAAATCACTGCCCTGCCAAACCTAACGTTCACGAGCAGCCTCACCGAACCAAATAAACACTTTTAACCCTTAACCCATTTAAAAGCCAGGAATCTAGGAAACTCCCATTTTTTGGGGTAAAGCGATTGAATCTTTTTACTTGGGACAGGCTCTGACATTTCAAGCAACCGAAAACCAAACTTCGAAAAAGTAGATATATATTTATCCACAGGGCGATGTACATGTGTAGTTTTGAATTCGGAATCCGATAAAGATATCTTAAATGGAGCCTTAATCATAAGCTCCTTTTTGTAGGAGAACCAAGACTCTTTCTCATACCCCCAGTATCTCGGCCAGAAGCACGGATGCGGAATAGTTGCGATGAACTCATCACCCTGACGTGCTAATCGAGATAAAGTTTGTGCGAACCTATCGAGTTGAGGATCTGCAGACAACATCATCGCAGCTAAAAACACACACTTCTGATCAACGCCCGCATATTGTGACAGCACCCCCTCACAATCCTCAAAATCCGAATTGATAAAGTTGATATTGGAGAAAATTGACAAAATAGACTTGGCAATTATCAAACTTTTAATTGATGGCTCAACACACACCACCTTCTTGAAATGCGCAGCAAGGCGCCCTGTCAGTTCCCCAGTGCCGGAACCAATATCTATCAATATTGCATCCAGATCACTCCCCACGAGAGATTCAACGAGTGGCGCCATTACATGTGTAAATGTAAGATCTCGCCCTTCGTAGATCTGGTTATGTCTCTCTGAAGCTAGACAGTCCCACTCATCAGCTAGTTCCTGGGAGGAGACACTTTCAACCTTAAAAAAATTCGACGCCATCGCTAATTACCATCATTTTTAGTGGAGGCATTTTTTGCAATTTGCACAAGCTCATAAGCCAAATGAAATGCTGGATGCGCCCCTGAATTGAACTCTTCGACAATGTGTTGGTCAGCTTTAGCTCTGCCAATGGCCACCTTACTGCCATCTCGACCATAATATGCAATGGTAAAGCGTGCACTAGGGTCAGTTAACAGTTCTGCACCATACTCGTAGACGTTCGCGCCTGATTTTTCTAGCTCTCTAGAGAACTCTGTATGCTTCGGCAAACATATAATTAGCTCATTACTCTTTGCTTTATCCATCAGTAACTCTTGGGAATCAGAATCCTTAGCCCAACTCATATCACGGGTCCAGATTGCCACTCGACCACCATAAGCTATCCAATGAAGCATATAATTTTTAATTGAGTCGGCGTCTGACTGCTTGAAAACACGTTTTCCATCGGCTGAATAAATTTCAAAAAAGACCAAAAAACCGTAAAGAAATAAAATAATCACTCCAACTATTGATATCGACGAAGCAGTAACGGGAGTGATCTTATTAAAGTCTACGAGAGGATAAAGCGTAGCAAGCAGCGCAAACATACTAAGGACGATAACAACCAACTTCACAGTGAGTGCCATTGTATCGCGGGAACGTTTGGGGCGAGGCCATTTTTTTTGTTTACTCATCACAAACCTATTATCAAGATTTATCCATTTTATAACTTTCCAAACCAACCCCTGACTGGAAGGCTCTCTCATTTTCCATTACCTCTCGAGTATCTGAACGCTTGCCAAGCACCCAGAAGAGGTATTCTACCGGATTTTCAGATTTTTTGTGACGCATTGAGCTACGCCGGCACTAAAATAATTAATGACAAAAGGTCGCGCGAAGTCAAACCGTCATAGACGGTGACCGCACTCGTACAGCTTCACTTTCGGCCTTCACCTTCGGCGATATTCAGATCTAAACTCCTTCAACAACATGGCAAATATTATCAAACCAAGGAGGTTGGAATACTCCTAAACACTAATCCTAGTGTAGCGTTTAAAAGCACCTCTGAAATCTGAGTCTGGCTCTGTAGATCATCACTCAACAAGAGTTGTGTAACGACTTGGGCCTACCAGCAACTGTTATTACCCATTCTGAGCCCGAAAAAAACGGAGCAGTTACGTCAGGTCAAGCTCCACAAAGGCCCTCAAAATGCACGCCAGCGCCTGACCACCGGACACGCCTTTCAGAGCCTACAACCCTGCATAGCTTAACTGCCTGCCTTAGCCAAAAATTGCGGCCATCCCGCCTACTTACCAATATCATGTCGATCACCTCATAGCCTCTTCTCCGATCCTCGCCCCACGTCATCCCGCCAAGAATGCTGAGTGTTATCAGGGATCAAGGCCCCTGCGACCTGTGGGGAATGTCCACTACGCGGGACTGGCGGCTCCTTACGACCGGGAGCAAGGGCATCTCATGATCTGGCCTCCTGAGCACCGTTACCGGTGGGCGGGTGGAGGCTGCATTGGCTGACGAGACCAGTGCCGCGAGATCCTGAGCCGGGTGAACGCAGCAATGCGATGACCGGGGCATGCCTGACCGTCAGTCAGGTGCAGTCCATTCCGTGGTCTGCGGCACCATCATCTACATCGCTGTTGCTGGTGACATCGGCGTTTGTCACGCCGATTGTCATGAGTGGAGTAGCCGCAAAGCCAAATGCGATAAGGGCTGCAGCAGTGCTAGAAGCGCCCGTCTCTTTCCTGAGAAAGAGACGGGCGCAGGTTGGCGCAAGATCGGGCCAAGCGGATAGGTTGCTGCAGGGCAGCGAAGTAGGAGGTGTTGTCTGGCGAACAAGGGCCATGATCTGAAGTAGGCATCCATCACCGGGGAGGTGACCGGGCGAGCTGCCGGACGCGAATCGCCATTTGGGGGGAGAACCACCGCGGGAGCGGCGTGGCCTTAAAGGTTCGGGCCACCTGGGATGCTGTCATCGACAGCGCTTGCACGTCCAGTTCTACGCCTGTGGATAAACCCGGTCAAGGCTCGAAATTCAGCGCTACTTGAGCCGTGACAAGCGGTAATCCACCGGTGGAATTCCGTGGTAAACCCCGGACAACGTCGTGGCTTTTAGCTTTTCAAAGTGAGGTCCATCCAAACAGGGCGGCTTTGCAGCCCTGTTTGGATGGACCCGCGTGAAAGAGCAGCCAGCGCCAATCATGCAGGCTCAACCGCGATTGAATGCGCCATGGCCATTTGGCAAGGCGGTGACGTTACCGCCTACCGGGTGGGCAAACTCATGCGGAGTGATATGGCCCGATCTGTTGGCGTCGATGTAGTTACTCCACCACGCCATGATCAACCGACGCTGCTCCAGAAACTGGGCCTTGTGGATGTACGCAGCGCGCACGCGGTTACGCTCCTGATGACTCATCTGCCGCTCAATCGCCGCGTCCGTCCATAGCCCCGACTCCAGCAAGGCACTACAAGCCATGGTCCTGAAACCATGCCCGCAAACGTCCTTGGTGGTGTCGTACCCCATATTGCGCAGCACCTGGTTAACCGTGTTCTCCGACAAGGGTTTCCAGTACCTGTGATCACCGGGCAACACCAGTTCAGAGAAGCGATTCAAGCCGCGCAGCCGTTCAAGGATCTCGATGACTTGAGGCGACAACGGCACTATCTGAATGTCCCCACTCATCTTGGTCGCGCGAGTGGAATAGCGGACGCCTTCAATCGGCTTACGGGTATCGGGGATCTCCCACATCGCCCGTTGCAGGTCGAATTCATCCCACCGGGCGAAGCGCAGTTCGCTGGAGCGCACGAACACATGCAGCGTCAGTAGCACTGCGAGCCGGGTCAGCTCGCGACCGGTGTAGTTGTCGATTCGATCCAACAGTTCAGGAAGTCGGTTCAGCGAGAGTGCTGGACGGTGCACGGTGCGCGGCGCTTGAATCGAGCCGGCCAGATCGAGCGCCGGATTTTGAGTGATCTGCCGCGCCCGCTTCGCACCCCGCATGATCGCGGATAGATAGTTCTGCACACGCAGCGCCACATCCATGGTGCCGCGATCTTTGACTCGCTGGGTGACCTCAAGCAGATCATGGGTGTCGAGTTCAGCGATAGGCCGCTGGCCAATCAGTGGAAACACATGGGTGCGCAACCTGCTCAGCACCGTCTTGGCATGGCCCTCGGTCCAGCGTCGGGACATTTCAACGTGCCACTCCAAGGCGACGGTTTCAAACAGAAGACTCGCCCGCTGGGCAGCAATCTTGGCCTTCTGCTTTTCTTCCATCGGATCAAGGTTGTCGAGCAACAGAGCCTTGGCCTCATCGCGCTTGGTCCTCGCGACGGCCAACGAAACGATGGGGTACTTGCCGATGATCAGCGTGCCTTCCTTGCCGTTGGGTTTGAAATACCGCAGCCGCCAAGTCTTCGAGCCACTGGGCGCGACGTACAGGTACATACCCCCGCCGTCGAACAGTTTGTAAGCACGATCACGCGGTTTGGCCGTACGGCATTTGAGGTCGCTGAGCGGAATGGCTAGGCGTGGCATAGGGGTACGTTCTCCATTCAGGAAAGACGCTGTACCCCAAAAATACCCCCGGTTATTGGGGATTTTGTTGGTTCCCGACGGAGGGTCGTGGAAACGAAAAACCGGCCAGAAGGCCGGTTTAGAGGGCTTCCAAAGCATTCAGCGGAATGCAGTGGAGCTGGATGTGGTGCCGGAGACAGGAATCGAACCTGCGACCTTCGCGTTACGAGTGCGCTGCTCTACCGACTGAGCTACACCGGCGTGTCCGCAAAGCTACCACCGCCGCCATCCATACGCAAACCCCTGTTTCCCTTCACTTATTACCCTGCGCCCCACCCTGCCCCGGCGAACCTGCACAGCCACTGGGCGCAAGATCCTCTTCGATGTCGGTACTGCACGCCCACCCGGTACCCGCGCGGGTCAGTGTCAGGCGCTTGCCCACGACGTTCGCAGGCGCATCCGCGAGGGTGCAGACGATGCTGCCGGTGCCTGCAGCCGCATTGCCGCTGGCGACGATGGCGCAGTGGTTGGTCGTGGGTTGTCCGCCTAGCGCGGCAACGTCGGCGACGTCCTTGCCTTCGTTCAGGCGCAGGTCCATCGGGGTCTTGAGCGCGGAGATTTCCAGCAGGCCGGCCGCTGCTTTGGTGCGGGCCTGGTGGTTGGTGTACATGGGGATCGCGATGGTCGCGAGGATGCCGATGATCGCGACGACGATCATCAGTTCGATGAGGGTGATACCGCGTTGCCCTTTCATAACAGGTTCCTTGTCGATTCGGTCAGGCCTCGAGCCGCTGGGCGGGCCGGGGTCTGCTGGGGCGCAGTAGAGCCCAATGGACACCTTTTGTCACCCCTGCGTGGCTGGACGTCGTGTCCGCTCAACTACTCTAGTGAGCGTCTGGAATTTCTGCCCTGGGATGGGCGCGGCAAGCTGTTACGGGGCTTGTCGGGTGTGGCAAGGAGCTGGCGAATGAAGGATTCGACTCGGTTGTATGCGTGGCGAGGCGTAGATGCGCAGGGGGCGCGGGTCAGTGGGCAGATGCAGGGGCGCAGCCCGGCATTCGTGCAGGCGGGGTTGTTGCGCCAGGGAATCAAGGGCGCGCGGGTGTGGCCAGCGGGTGGGCGAGGTTGGAAGCTGCCGCTGCGGCGGGAGAAGGTGGATGCGCCGGGGTTTTCGCGTCAGTTGGCGACGCTGTTGAAAGCGGGGGTACCGCTGTTGCAGGCGTTCGAGGTGATGGGGCGCAGTGGTGCAGACGCTGGGATGGTGCGGTTGCTGGGGCGCTTGCAGCAGGATGTTTCTGCAGGGTTGGGGCTGGCGGATGCGCTGCAGCGGCACCCGCGTTGGTTCGATGCGTTGTTCTGCAACCTGGTGCGAGTCGGGGAGCAGTCGGGGACGCTGGATCGGCAACTGGAGCAGTTGGCAGACCTGCTGGAACGGCGTCAGGCGCTGCGGCGCAGGGTGCGCAAGGCGATGCTGTATCCGCTGATTCTGCTGCTGACGGGGCTTGGGGTGTCGGCGTTGCTGTTGCTGGAGGTGGTGCCACGTTTCGAGGGGATGTTTGCGGGAGTGGGCAAGGAGTTGCCGGTCTTTACGCGGTGGGTTATCGAATTGTCTGACGCTCTGGGGCGGCATCTACTGGGTGTGCTGGGGATATTCGGTGTGGCGGGTCTGGCGGTGCGCAAGCTGTATCGGGAGCACTTGCCGGGGCGGTTGTGGATGATTCGCCAGGCGCTGCGGGTGCCGGTGTTCGGGCGCTTGTTGAGCCATGCGGCATTGGCGCGCTTCGCACGTAGCCTTGGGACGGCCTATGGTTCGGGGGTGGTGTTGCTCGATGCGTTGGAAACCGTGGCGGCGGCGAGCGGCGATGCCTTGCACGAGCGGGCGATCCGCCAGTTGCGCCAAGGCATGGCCAATGGCTTGGGGCTGCATCAGGCGATGGCGCTGGAGCCGTTGTTCGCGGCGCTGTTGGTGCAGTTGACGGCGATCGGTGAGTCGAGCGGCACGCTGGAAGCGATGCTGAACAAGGCGGCCTGTCATTACGAGGAACAGGTCGGGCAGGCGCTGGAGCAGTTGACCAGCATGCTGGAGCCAGCCATCGTGCTGATCCTCGGTGTTCTGGTGGGTGGCCTGGTGGTGGCCATGTACTTGCCGATCTTCCAGTTGGGTAGCCTGATCTGACATGAATCTGTGGACTTTTCTTGCCGACCAGCCAGGGTTCTTCCTGGCGAGTGCAGCCGTGCTCGGGCTGCTGGTGGGCAGCTTTCTGAATGTGCTGGTGCATCGGTTGCCGGTGATGCTCGAACGCCAGTGGCAGAACGAGGCGCGTGAGGTGCTGGGGATGCCGGTGGAGGCGCATGAGCGTTTCGACCTGTGCCTGCCGGCCTCGCACTGCCCGGGCTGCGGGCATCGGATTCGGGCGTGGGAAAACATTCCGGTCGTGAGTTACCTGGCCCTGCGTGGGCGCTGCTCGGCGTGCAAGGGGCGGATCAGCCTGCGTTATCCGCTGGTGGAGCTGGCCTGCGCGGGGCTGTCGCTGGTGGTGGCGTGGCATTTCGGAGTGAGCGTGCAGGCGCTGTTCGCGATGGTGCTGACGTGGTGCCTGCTGGCCCTGAGCCTGATCGATGCGGAGCATCAATTGCTGCCGGATGTGCTGGTGCTGCCGACGTTGTGGCTGGGGCTGGTGGTCAATGCCTTCGGGGTATTCGTGCCGTTGGCCGATGCGCTGTGGGGTGCGGTGGTCGGTTACCTGAGCCTGTGGTCGGTGTATTGGCTGTTTCGGTTGGTCACCGGCAAGGAGGGCCTGGGCTATGGCGACTTCAAGCTGCTGGCGCTGCTGGGCGCATGGGGCGGCTGGCAGGTGCTGCCGCTGACGCTGTTGCTGTCGTCGGTGGTGGGGGCGGTGATCGGGCTGTGCCTGCTGCGGCTGCGCAAGGCTTCGCTGGGGACGACGATGCCTTTTGGGCCCTATCTGGCAATTGCGGGCTGGATCGCATGGCTCTGGGGTGATGAAATATACGCTTCCTACATGCAACTGCTCGGATACTGATGACCACTGCTGCATTTACCCCCTGGATTCTCGGACTGACCGGCGGCATCGGCAGCGGCAAGAGCGCTGCCGCCGAGCGTTTCGTCGAGCTTGGCGTGCACCTGGTGGATGCCGACCAGGCGGCGCGCTGGGTGGTCGAGCCGGGTCGGCCGGCGCTGGCGAGCATCGTCGAGCGCTTTGGTGCGGGCGTGCTGCTGGATGACGGCACCCTTGATCGCTCGGCCCTGCGCCAGCAGATCTTTGCCGACCCTGCGCAGCGGCGCTGGCTCGAGCAACTGCTGCACCCGCTGATCGGGCAGGAGATCTTCAGCTACCTGGCCAAGGCCGAGTCGCCCTATGCGGTGTATGTGTCGCCGCTGCTGATCGAGTCGGGGCAGTACCAGAAGACCCAACGCATCCTGGTGATCGATGTGCCGCAAGCGCTGCAGATCGCGCGCACGCTGCAGCGTGACAACACCAGCGAGGAGCAGGTGCAGGCGATTCTCAAGGCGCAGTTGGCGCGGGAAGAGCGCCTGCGCCATGCCGACGATGTGGTGGTCAATGACCGCGACCTGCCGTGGCTGCATGAGCAGATCGACCAGTTGCATGCCTTTTACCTGACTTTGCGAGGAGGCCAGCCTTGAGCCAGCCAATGACCGTCGATTGCCCGACCTGTGGCGCACCTGTGGAATGGAGCGAGAAGAGCCCGAACCGGCCGTTCTGCTCCGATCGCTGCAAGCTGATCGACCTGGGGGCCTGGGCGGCCGAGGAGCACAAGATTCCAGCGGCGCCGGAGTCGGAGGATGAGCTGTATTCGGGGGATCTTGAGCCTCGGCATTGATTTGATGAGGGGGTGGGGATGGCCCAGGCTTTTGCTGGTGCCATTCCCGCAGAGGGTTTCTACAGGCGTTTTTAGAGGCGATTCAGTCCTTCCCCTCGCCCTCTTCATCCTTCCACGGGGCCTGCAGGTAGCGGGTGCGGTTGAAGGTTTCCAGCCACTCGGGGCAGAACACCACCAGGGCGCTGATCACGGTACCGTTGATGAAGGCCTCGGGGAATATCATCAGCCACAGGTAGCCGACGAAATCGCTGAGCCACTCGGGCATGGCGAACAGCCCGTCCAGCCATAGCACACCCAGCGCGGCCATCAGGCACAGCAAGGTCGCCAGGGCGGCCGCGAAGAATCCCGAACAGAAGATATAGACGAACAGGTTACGCGGCTGGGCGCGTTCGACCAGGATCGCGCACACCTCGGTGACCAGCACCGGCAAGCCGATGATCAACAGGCCGTTGACGCCCAGCGCTCCCAGGTCCTGGCGGCCGAGGGCGAGCAGGCCGAGCTGGGCAAGAAAACCGCCGAGTATGGCCAGCGGCCAATCCAGCAGGAGGGTCACGGCGGTCATGCCGATGAAGTGGTAGGACACGCCGGTGTCGAAATCGCGCCGCACCAGCCACAGCGCGAACAGGCCGAACACGGTGCCGAACAGCAGGTGCTGGCGGCGGGTGTCGGTGAACAGCTCGACCCAGCGGGTGCGGCTGGCCGCCCAGATCAACAGGGGAACGTAGGCCAGCCAGCCAAGCGTGAGACTGGTGGAGGACAGGACCTGTGCGCTGATCACCGCGACCTCGCGTGCATGTCGGATGCTTTCGAGTCTACACCCATTCCCTGATGACGATTCCCACGAACAAACAAGCCCTTATCCTTCACAATTGCAGGCTAAGCTTGTTCCCATGGATGACTCAGACTACCTGCGCCTGCTTACCATCCAGGCCGAACAAGCCAACGCGTTCCTGTCCAATGCCCGCAAATGGGAGCGTGAGCGTTGGGTCTGCCAGCGCCTGCTGCAAGGGTTGAACATTCCCTACCGCAGCGAGGACTTCACCCCGGCCGGGCAGGAGCCGCCTGACGTGCTGTTTCGCGATGCGGCGTTCGAGGTGTTCTTCGTACTCGACGAAGGGCGTCGGCTCAACGACGAATGGCGCGAGGAGCTGCAGCGTCGGCGCAGTGCCTTCTCCCTGGCCCAACTGGTGCGCCGCGAAGCGCGCCCCCGGCGAATCAGCGCACAGGAGCTACTCGCGCGCCTGGCCCCGACCCTGCGCAAGAAGGCGCACAACTACCGTGAGCGCGGGCTGGACTTGGGCGAGCTGGACATCATCGCCTTCGCCAGCCTCAAGCGCGAGGTGCTCGACCTCAACAGCCATTTCCCACCGCCCACCGAATACCTGCGCCAGGGCTGGCGCTCGTTGTCGCTGGTGGGGCCGACCTTCGCCCGGGTGTTGTTCGCCCACCCGGACGCGCCGGATTTCCTGCGCGGCAACCTGGGGCGCAGCATTCTGTTCGATGTCGGTATCAGTCTTTGATCGCGTGCCGGGTGTCTTTGCGATGGCGTACACTCGGCGGCGGAGATGAAAGGTATTATCATTTGTTTCACGTGCTTGCGATAACGCTGCAGGAAAGGTTGTAGCGTTCTCGTCATCCCAAGCGTCTACCCACGAGGCCCACCATGACCAGCCGCCTGAATCCGGAAGATCAGCGTCGCGTCGATGAGTATCTGCGAGCCCCCCAGCATCAAGTCGAGCGCAAGCCTTTCAGGCCCTGGCTGCTCCTTGCCCTGGTGGTGATCGTGACCATTGGTCTGGGCCTGTTGAGCCGCTTGCTGAGTGGACTGGTGCTATGAGCTGCCTTGCGCTCGCCCTCCTCTCTTGCACGCAGCGGCCGGACCTTGTGTCCAGGAATTCCGTAAAACTTGTGAGATATCCCCATGACTCATCGCATCGTGATTGTCGGCGGCGGCGCCGGCGGCGTGGAACTGGCGACCCGCCTGGGTAAGAGCCTCGGCAAGCGCAAGCGCGCCGAGATCACTCTGGTCGACGCCAACCTGACGCACATCTGGAAACCGCTGCTGCACGAAGTGGCTGCCGGTTCGCTGAACTCCTCGGAAGACGAGCTGAACTACGTGGCCCAGGCCAAGTGGAACCACTTCAACTTCCAGCTGGGGCGCATGAGCGGCCTGGACCGTGAAGGCAAGCAGATCCAGCTGGCCGCGACCCTCGACGAAGAAGGCCGCGAGCTGCTGCCGGCGCGCACCCTGGGCTACGACACGCTGGTGATCGCCGTAGGCAGCAACACCAACGACTTCGGCACCCTGGGCGCGGCGCAGCACTGCCTGTTCCTCGACAGCCGCAAGCAGGCCGAGCGCTTCCACCAGCAACTGCTCAACCACTACCTGCGCGCCCACGCGGGCGATCAGGCCAGCGAGCAGATCAGCGTGGCCATCGTCGGCGCCGGTGCGACCGGTGTGGAACTGGCGGCGGAGCTGCACAACGCAGCCCACGAGCTGGCGGCCTACGGCCTGGACCGCATCCAGCCCAAGGACATGCACATCACCCTGATCGAGGCTGGCCCGCGCGTGCTGCCAGCGCTGCCGGAGCGCATCAGCGTGCCGGTGCACAAGACCCTGGAGAAACTCGGGGTGACGGTGATGACCAACGCTGCGGTCAGCGAAGTGACCGAGGAAGGCCTGAAAACCGCGACCGGCGAAGTGATCCAGGCGAGCCTGAAGGTGTGGGCGGCAGGTATTCGTGCGCCAGGCTTCCTCAAGGATATCGACGGCCTGGAGACCAACCGGATCAACCAGCTGGTGGTGCGTCCTACGCTGCAGACCACGCGGGATGACGACATCTTCGCCTTCGGCGACTGCGCCGCCTGCCCGCAACCAGGCAGCGACCGCAATGTGCCGCCACGGGCGCAGGCGGCGCACCAGCAGGCTTCGATGCTGGCCAAGAGCCTGAAGGCGCGGCTGGAGAACAAGCCATTGCCGACCTACGCGTACAAGGACTACGGCTCGCTGGTGTCGCTGTCGCGGTTCTCGGCGGTAGGCAACCTGATGGGCAACCTGACCGGCAGCGTGATGCTGGAGGGTTGGCTGGCGCGGATGTTCTATGTGTCGCTGTACCGCATGCACCAGATGGCGCTGTATGGGGTGTTCCGCACGGCGATGTTGATGATCGGCAGCAAGATCGGCCGCGGCACCGAGCCGCGGCTGAAGCTGCACTGATCAGCTGAGATCACGAGGGCCGCTTTGCGGCCCTTTTTGCGAGCACGTCGCCGCGCAGGTGCGGCAAGCTCTGGTGTGACCGGCAGGGCAGAGTGCCAAGCTGGGTCAGTTGCATGGCCGCTCCAGGTGCGCGAGCAGACGCGAGACGGTGTCGGCCAGTGGCCCGGAGTTGTCGAGCACCAGCAAGCCGAGGTCGGCCTCGCGCGCTTCGCTGGCAAAGCGGGCATTACGCGCCAGGCGCGCCTCCACTTCCTCCTGCGACTCACGCCCCCGCGCCAGCAGGCGCTGGCGCAGGATGTCCTGTTCGACACTGAGCAGCACCACCTGCAAATTCGGATAACGCTGCCGCGCCGTGTTCAGGTAGCCACGCGAGCCGTTCACCAGCACGTCGTGCCCCTCCCCAAGCCACTGGTCGATGACCCGTGGAATGCCGTAATGCAGGCCATTGGCCTGCCAGTGCAGGGCAAATGCGCCGTCCCCGCGCATCTGCTCGAACTGAGCGGCGCTGACCGCCAGGGCGGCTTCGCCCATCGCTTCGGCAGACCGGGTGATGACCCGCCGGGCAATGCGACAGCCACGCGCTGTCAGTTGTTCGCGGGCGGCGTCCAGCAGGCTGTCCTTGCCGGATCCGGACGGCCCGATCAGGTAAATCAACCTGCCTGCCATCAGTACACCCTCTTCGCTTCTCGCCATACATGCCGCACCGACGCGGATATCGCCACGGTCATGCAGCCCTCGCAGCACTGACCCTTTGCACGATACGGGGCAAACCGATGCCGCTGTGCTCGGCGGTGCCGAGATTGACCGCAGCAGCAGGCTGGTCGAATGATAATCGCTGGGAGGATATCCAGCAGCCCCTCGCGCGCCAAGTCGGCCGCTGCCACAGAGATTGTGGCTGGCCTTCCGATTTTGCACAGGACAGTTGCTACCCAGGAAAACAGCCGCGAGTTACGAAATGATTTTCTTGAGACAAAAGAAAAAGGGCATCTCATTCGAGATGCCCTTTTTACATGGTGGGTCGTGTAGGATTCGAACCTACGACCAATTGGTTAAAAGCCAACTGCTCTACCAACTGAGCTAACGACCCGGAAAATGGTCGGGGTGAGGGGATTCGAACTCCTGACATCCTGCTCCCAAAGCAGGCGCGCTACCGGACTGCGCTACACCCCGAAATTGGCTCCGCGACCTGGACTCGAACCAGGGACCCAATGATTAACAGTCATTTGCTCTACCGACTGAGCTATCGCGGAACTGAACTTCGTACAACTCTTACAGCTTCGAAGCTTGTGTTAGCTTCAATCTCTTTAGCGTTGTCGCTGCTGAGGTCGGCTATTCTACATTCTTCGTTTTGCTTGTCAACCACTTTTTTTTACCCAACTTACTGATTTGTAAGTTGTTTTCAGATCATCTTTACCGCCGGTGATCTGCGTAGTGCCTGACAGCGGGGCGAATATTAGGGGCACTCGTTTTTTTGTGCAAGCATTTTTTTCAAAATTTTCAGCGAGTTAGATCCAGCGCCGAAAAATCAGGGGTTTGCGGGGTTGCGCAGGTGCCATCGCGGGGCAAGCCCGCGATGGCAACTTCGTCAGGCGAAGACGATTTCGTCGCCTTCCACCTTCGCCGTGATCGCCGCACCCGGCACGAACTGGCCACCGAGGATCAGTTGCGCCAGCGGGTTCTCGATCCAGCGCTGGATCGCACGCTTGAGCGGCCGTGCGCCATACACCGGGTCGTAGCCAACGGCAATCAGCTTGTCGAGGGCTTCCGGGCTCAGGCTCAGCGACAGCTCGCGCTCGGCCAGACGACCACGCAAGCGGCCCAGCTGGATCTCGGTGATACCGGCGATCTGCTCGCGGCCCAGCGGCTCGAACACCACCACTTCGTCGATCCGGTTGATGAACTCCGGACGGAAGTGCGAACCCACCGCATCCATCACCGCCGCACGTTGCGCCTCACGGTCGCCGACCAGTTCCTGAATCTGCGCCGAACCCAGGTTGGAGGTCATGACGATGACCGTGTTGCGGAAATCAACGGTACGCCCGTGGCTGTCGGTCAGGCGGCCATCCTCCAGTACCTGCAGGAGCACGTTGAACACATCCGGGTGCGCCTTTTCCACCTCGTCGAGCAACACCACCGAGTAGGGCTTGCGACGCACCGCTTCGGTCAGGTAGCCGCCCTCCTCGTAACCCACATAGCCTGGCGGTGCACCGATCAGGCGAGCGACAGAGTGCTTCTCCATGAACTCGGACATATCGATGCGCACCATGGCCTCCTCGGTGTCGAAGAGGAATTCGGCGAGCGCCTTGCACAGCTCGGTCTTGCCCACGCCGGTCGGGCCGAGGAACAGGAACGAGCCGCTCGGGCGATTCGGGTCGGACAACCCGGCACGCGACCGGCGCACGGCGTTGGCCACGGCAGTGACCGCCTCGTCCTGGCCAATCACCCGCTCGTGCAGCAGGCCTTCCATCTTCAGCAGCTTCTCGCGCTCGCCTTCGAGCATCTTCGACACCGGGATGCCGGTCCACTTGGAGACGACCTCGGCGATCTCTTCCTCGGTGACCTTGTTGCGCAGCAACTGGTTCTCGGTCTTGCCGTGCTGATCGACCATCTGCAGGCTGCGCTCCAGGTCGGGGATCACCCCGTACTGCAACTCGGCCATGCGACTCAGGTCGCCTTTGCGGCGGGCGGCCTCGAGTTCCTGGCGAGCCTGTTCGATCTTTTGCTGGATCTGCGCCGAGCCCTGTACCTCGGCCTTTTCCGACGCCCAGATTTCCTCGAGATCGGAATATTCGCGCTCAAGGCGCTCGATTTCCTCGGTGAGTTTTTCCAGGCGCTTCTTCGCCGCTTCGTCCTCTTCCTTCTTCAGGGCCTGGGACTCCACCTTCAGTTGGATCAGGCGACGATCAAGACGGTCGAGCACCTCTGGCTTGGAGTCGATTTCCATGCGGATGCGGCTGGCGGCTTCGTCGATCAGGTCGATGGCCTTGTCCGGCAACTGGCGGTCGGTGATGTAGCGGTGGCTGAGCTTGGCCGCAGCGATGATCGCACCGTCGGTGATGGCCACCTTGTGGTGCACTTCATAACGCTCTTTCAGGCCGCGAAGGATGGCAATGGTGTCTTCCTCGCTCGGCTCCTCGACCAGCACCTTCTGGAAACGCCGCTCGAGCGCTGCGTCCTTCTCGATGAACTGGCGGTACTCGTTGAGCGTGGTGGCGCCAACGCAGTGCAGCTCGCCACGGGCCAGGGCCGGCTTGAGCATGTTGCCGGCGTCCATCGCGCCCTCGCCCTTGCCGGCGCCCACCATGGTGTGCAGCTCGTCGATGAACAGGATGATCTGGCCTTCCTGCTTGGACAGCTCGTTGAGCAGGCCTTTGAGGCGCTCTTCGAACTCGCCGCGATACTTGGCGCCAGCGATCAGCGCCCCCATGTCCAGGGCGAGCAGGCGCTTGCCCTTGAGGCCATCGGGCACTTCACCATTGATGATGCGCTGGGCCAGGCCTTCGGCGATGGCGGTCTTGCCGACGCCGGGCTCGCCGATCAGCACGGGGTTGTTCTTGGTGCGGCGCTGCAGTACCTGCACGGTGCGGCGAATTTCGTCGTCACGGCCGATCACCGGATCGAGCTTGCCCTCTTCGGCACGCTTGGTCAGGTCGACGGTGTACTTGTCCAGCGCCTGGCGCGATTCCTCGGCGTTGGCATCATTGACCGCCTCGCCACCGCGCAGGTTGTTGATGGCGTTTTCCAGGGCCTTCTTGCTCACGCCCTGGCCAAGCAGCAGCTTGCCAACCTTGCTGTTCTCGTCCATGGCGGCGAGCAGCACCAGCTCGCTGGAAATGAACTGGTCGCCCTTCTGCTGGGCCAGGCGGTCAGCCTGGTTGAGCAGGCGCGCCAGGTCCTGGGACATGTTCACGTCGCCCGTGGGGTTCTGGATTTTCGGCAGCTGGTCGAGCTCTTTGGTCAGCGCCTTGCGCAGGCTGCTGATGTCGAAGCCTACCTGCATCAGCAGGGGCTTGATCGAACCGCCCTGCTGCTCGATCAGTGCCTGCAGCAGATGCACAGGTTCGATGGCCGGGTGGTCCATGCCAACGGCCAGGGATTGGGAATCGGATAATGCCAGTTGCAGCTTGCTTGTCAGTCGGTCTATTCGCATGGGGATACCTTCCTTTAAAGGGCAGGCGGAGCGATGGACAGCACCTGTAATGAAGAACCTGCCTGAGATGACCAATAGATAAGGCTGATTCTGGAAGATTCAAGCTTAGCGGGGTTGACCGAGGTCAGCCTGATGAACCGATCGAAACAGAAACGCCCCGGCAAGCCGGGGCGTTCTGGGAGATGACACGGAGTTGGTTTTTAAACGCTTAACGCACACCACTCTGACGCAGGGCCGCAGGCTGGAAGTCAGCCTTGTTGGCGCTGAAGCTGAAGTCGTAGGATTTTTTCTCCTCGTTCTTCATGCCCAGTGCCAGGTAGCGGCCCGACTGCAGGTCATAGATCGCTTCGAGGGTGTACCAAGGCACCTGATTGTTGTAGTACGGCTGGGCATGCGCCTCGGACACGCGCCACAGCTGGTTGCGCCCGTCGTACTGGTCGATCACCGCAGCCTGCCAGGTATCTTCGTCGATGTAGAAGTCACGCTTGGCGTAGATGTGGCGCTGGCCTGGCTTCAGGGTCGCGACCACATGCCACACACGACGCAGCTCGTAGCGAGTCAGGTCCTGGTTGATGTGGCCGGCCTTGATGATGTCGGCGTACTTGAGCTTAGGATCGTCGAGCTTGTAGGCGTTGGAGGCGATGTACATCTCCTTCTTGCCTTCAAGCTTCCAGTCGTAGCGGTCCGGCGCGCCGTTGTACATGTCCAGGTTGTCGGAGGTGCGCAGGCCGTCGGCGGCGGTACCCGGGCCGTCGTAGGAAACCTGCGGCGCCTGGCGCACACGGCGCTGGCCGGCATTGTAGATCCAGGCCTTGCGCGGTTCCTTGACCTGATCGAGGGTCTCGTGCACCAGCAGCACGGTCCCGGCCAGACGCGCCGGCGCAGTCACTTCCTGCTTGAAGTAGAACAGCACGTTGCCCGGGTTGTTCGGGTCGTAGTCCTTCATCTTGTCGCGGAACACGAACTGGTCGTTGAAATACACCAGGCTATAGGAACCGTTCTGCTGCGGCGTGGCCTGGGTGACCAGACGCGACACACTGCCACCGCGATAACGGGTGATGTGGTTCCAGATCACCTCGACACCGCTCTTGGGAATCGGGAACGGGATCGCGCCGCGGAAGTTGTTCAGGCCGTTGCCGCCTTCGACCAGGGTGGTCTGGGTGGCGTTGGACTTGATGTCGGCGTACACGGCATCCGGCACGGTGGCGCCGCGGTGGGTCTTGTACACCGGCAGCTTGTAGGTGTCCGGATAGCGCTTGAGCATCGCCAGTTGGCCAGGGGCCAGCTTGTCCTTGTACTGGTCGGCGTTCGCGGCGGTGATGGTGAACAGTGGCTTTTCGCTGCCGTACGGGTCGGACAGGAAGCCCCTGGCATCGACACTGCCGGCGGTCTTGGCCAGCGGCTCCCACGGGCCGATCGAGCCATCGGCGTTACCGGCCTTCTCCGCGCCCATCGGCGTGAGCGTGGTACCGAGCTTGGCCGCCTCATCGGCGGAAACCGCAGCCATGACGCTGGTCGCCAGCAGGGACATGCCCAGCACACCGGCTTTCAGCAGACTTGTGGTCATCTTCATCGTTGTCGTCCTGGATCAGAGTTCTTAGAAGTTCACGCCGAAGCTGAGGGCGACGAAGTCGCGGTCATCCACGGTGCTGTACTTGCCATCGAAGAAGTTGGTGTACGACAGGCTCGCCGTGTAGGTGTTCTGGTACTCCGCGTCCAGGCCCAGGCTGATCGCCTTGCGGCCTTCCTCGAAGTTGCCACCAGGGCCCGGCGAGTAGCCGGACACGTCGTGGGACCAGGCCACGTTGGGCTTGAGGTTGACCCCGGCGAAGACGTCGTTGTAGTCCCAGATCACCCGGGCGCGATACCCCCAGGAGGTGCTGGTGGTGTAGCCGTCGTTCTCGCACTTGCGGTTGAGGTTGGTGGTCGACGCCCCAGCCCCGGCACCGGCGATGGTGCTGGCGTTGAGTGCCTGGCAGGTGTCGGCGCCGCCGGTCGCCGGCAGCGGGCCTGGGCCGAACACCGGGTCGCGGCCATAACGGGTGTCGTGTGCGCTCTCCAGGCCACCCACGTGGGTGACGCCCAACTCGCCCACCACGGTCATGCGGCTGGCGCCCATCACCTGGTCGAAGAAGTGCGTCAGGGTGGTCTGGAACTGGGTGATTTCCTTGCGGCGATAGCCGTGCAGGTCCTGACCCGGGGTACCGTTGAGCAGCGAAGCGTTGGCCAGGGCGCCGCCCAGTGGACGCACACCGGCGAACAGGATGTCGGTGGTGTTCAACTGCACAGGAGCGTTGGGACGGTAGCTGATTTCACCGCTCCACGCCGTGCCGGTGGGCAGGGTGGTGGAGAAGCTCAGGCCGTACAGGCGGATGTCTTCAGGGTACTCGACGAAGTATTGCGAGTTGCCCGCGACGATCAGCGGCGCCAGCGGGCGCAGGCTGGCCGGCAGCGACGGAATGCCGGCGAATACCGCAGGCGAGGCGCCGGTGGCGCTGAAGATCGGCGCACGGCTGTGGTAGTTCATGAAGTAGGCACCGAACTCGGTGTCCAGCGGTTCGAACATGTAGCGCAGCGCCACGCCGAACTGGCCGCTGTCACGCGCGTCGCGGTCCGGACCACGGCGCACCATCACGCCCTCTTCGTTGATGTTCACGCCACGGGTGGCGAGGAACTGCTGCGCTGCGCCTGGCACCGTGCGGCTGCTGTTGAGCACGCGCAGGTTGTCGGTGCAGCCGTCGGAGATGATGTCGGGCTGGGAGAAGAAGGTGCCGCAGTTGTCGGTGACGGTCTGGTCCCATTCGAGCTGGTAGAAGGCTTCGGCCGACAGGTTGTCGGTCAGGCTCTGGGAGATGTAGAACATGTTGACCGGGATCAGGCCTTCCTTGATCTCGGCGCCTGGGCGGCGGAAGGCAGCGACGTCGATCGGGTTGATCGAGTTGATGCCGCCCCCGATGAAGGTACTTTCACCCCAGCTCACCACCTGCTTGCCGAAGCGCACCGAACCCGGCATGTCGGCGATGGCGTAGTTGTGGTAGATGAACGCGTCGAGCAGTTGCGCGCCCGAGGACTTGGCCCCCGACTTGCGCCCCGAGTCGCTGATATCCTTGAACTCGCGGCCTTCGTCCTTGAGCTCGAAGTCGTACCAGTACTTGCCACGGACGAAGACGCCGGTGTCGCCGTACTTGAGTTCGAGATCGTGGATACCCTTGAAGATCTTGGAGAAGGTCTCGCCTTTCTTGAAGTTCAGGTGGCCATCGTCGGAGGTCTGGGACAGGCCCTTGCCACCGTTGTTGACGCCGATCAGGTTCTTGTTGGGGTTGGCAGTCGACCAGCTGGCCCCGATGGAGAGCGATGAGTCGAACTGACCTTCGATTTCCCCGATGTTGAAACTCACACCGAATGCGGGACTTGCGAGCGTGGAAGCGAGGCTGACGGCCAAGGGCAGCTTGGCCCGGCGCCAGAACGGGTTTGCAGATGTCATCGACGCTACTCCATGTACTTTTTTGTTATGGCAGTGAGTCCTTTCAGAAAAGGCCCCGAGCGCTGCGAGCAGGCTCCTGCCAGAGGCAGCACGGCATGCGCGTGCGCCCTCCCCCATTTCTGAAAATCCCCTGACCCGACTATAGCCAGCGGCCACACGCGCTTGATCCCTCTAAAGTGTGATTTGCGTCTCGCAAGCAGAGGCATCGCAAATGGCCACTTCGATCGCTGGCAGTGCAGAAGCATGGCTCAATTTCGTCGTTTGACAAGGCGCGATACCTCTAACACGCGGGTCACGCCAGAACAGGCGTGACCCGGGCAAGTGTTACAGGGTCGAGAGGAAAGTACTGTTACTGGCCTGCCACTGGGTGACGTCCACGCGGATACGCTTCTTGTCGAGCTTGCCCACGCTGGTCTTGGGAATTTCAGTAACAACGGCGATCTGGCTCGGAATCGCCCACTTGTTGATGTGCCCCAACTCGACGAACGGCTTGAGATGCTCCTTGAGCACCTTGGCGTCCAGCTGCTGGCCTTCGTGCACCACCAGCAGCGCGAATGGCCGCTCGCCCCACTGCGGATCGGGCACGCCGACCACCGCCACCTCGCGCACGGCAACGTGACGGCTGATCAGGTCTTCAAGATCGAGGGAGGAGATCCATTCGCCACCGGTCTTGATCACATCCTTGATGCGGTCGCGGATATCGATGTAGCCCATGCCATCGAGCGTGGCGACATCGCCGGTGTGCAACCAGCCGCCAGCCCACAACTCGTTGCTCTTTTCCGGTTCGTTGAAATAGCCCATGGTCAGCCAGGGGGCGCGCAGCACCAGCTCGCCCTGGGCCTCGCCGTCGGCGGGCAGGAAGTTGCCGTGGTCGTCGACGATGGCCGCCTCCACCAAGGGTACGGGTACGCCGGCCTTGATGCGGTAGCTGACGCGCTCGTCTTCACCACCGGCCAGCAGTTCTTCGTTCAGGTGCGCGCAGGAGATCAGCGGGCAGGTTTCCGACATGCCATAGGCCGCAGTGAGCTGGATGCCCCGCGCCAGGGCAGCCTCGTACAGCGCCCGGTTGAGCGCGCTGCCGCCGATGATCACCTTCCAGCCACCGAAGTCCTGGCCCTTGGCTGAAGGGCAGTTGAGCAGCATCTGCAGGATGGTCGGCACGCAGTGGGAGAAGGTGACCTTTTCCTCGCGCCACAGCTTGATCAGCATGTCTGGCTCATAGCGCCCCGGATACACCTGCTTGATGCCCATCATGGTCGCCGCGTAGGGGATACCCCAGGCATGAACGTGGAACATCGGCGTGATCGGCATGTAGACGTCGTTGGTGCTCAGCAGGCGCACGCTGTCGAGGCTGCCGAGCACCGACGTTTCGGCCAGGGTGTGCAGCACCAGTTGACGGTGGGTGAAGTACACGCCCTTGGGGTTGCCGGTGGTACCGGTGGTGTAGAAGGTGGTGGCCACCGAGTTCTCGTCGAAGTCGGGGAAGTCGTAATGCGGGCTGGCGGCGGCGAGCAGTTGCTCGTACTCACCGACCAGGTTCGGCAGCTCGGCGGTCTTGTCCGGGCCGTCAGTGATCAGCAGGGTCTTGTCGACCGTGGTCAGTTGCCCGGCGATGGCCTGATAGAGGCCGACGAAATCGCTGTTGACCAGCACGAAGCGATCTTCGGCGTGGTTCATGGTGTAGAGGATCTGCTCGGGAGACAGGCGCACGTTGATGGTGTGCACCACCGCGCCAATCATCGGGATGGCGAACATGCATTCCAGATAGCGGTGACTGTCCCAGTCCATCACCGCCACCGTGTCACCAGCCTTGACCCCGGCTTCGGTGAGCACGTTGGCCAGCCTGGCGATGCGCTCGCCGAGTTCGGGATAGGTCAGCCGCACCTTGTCGCGGTAGACGATTTCACGGGTCTTTTCGTAGCGGCTGCCAGACATCAGCAGGCGTTTGATCAGCAGCGGGTAGGTGTAGGCGCCGTCGGCGGGCTTGAGGAGGCGGGTCTGCAGCATGGGTATCCCTTTTCTGAAAAGCGTGCCGGATATTCAAGGATTTACTGTAGATCGGTGACGCGACGGTCAAATCAGCCGAAGGAATGATTTGGCGTCGCAAAGTATGAGTGGCAATGTGCGAACAGGGCGTTACAGCGCCGCAGAATCCGGAGCCGATGCGCTCCCCACCTCTGGCCATTGCCGACGGAGCCGCCAATGTCGCGTCATGCAGTTTTTCTCGACCATCACTCCCTTGACCTGGGAGATCTCGACCTTTCTGCGCTCGAACAGCAGTTCGACAGCCTGCAACTGCATGCCGCCAGCGCAGCGGAACAGGTCAGCGAACGCCTGCAGGGCGCCAGCGTGGTGATCAGCAACAAAGTGATGCTCGATGCTGCGGCGCTTGCGGCCAATCCACAAGTGAAACTGATCCTGGTGGCCGCCACCGGCACCAACAACGTCGACCTCGCCGCCGCCCGCGCTCAGGGCGTTACCGTGTGCAACTGCCAGGGCTACGGCACACCTTCGGTGGCGCAGCACACACTGGCGCTGCTGCTGGCCCTGGCCACCCGGCTATGCGACTACCAGCAAGCAGTAAAGGACGGCGCATGGGCCAAGGCTAGCCAGTTCTGCCTGCTGGACTTCCCCATCGTCGAGCTGGAAGGCAAGACCTTGGGCCTGTTGGGGCACGGCGAGCTGGGCGGCGCGGTGGCGCGCCTGGCCGAGGCGTTCGGCATGCGTGTGCTGAGCGGGCAGATCCCTGGACGACCGGCGCGCGCCGACCGCCTGGCGCTGGATGAACTGCTGCCGCAAGTCGATGCCCTGACCCTGCACTGCCCGCTGAACGAGCA
This sequence comes from Pseudomonas sp. MNR3A, assembly GCF_009650575.1. Taxonomy (NCBI): domain Bacteria; kingdom Pseudomonadati; phylum Pseudomonadota; class Gammaproteobacteria; order Pseudomonadales; family Pseudomonadaceae; genus Pseudomonas; species Pseudomonas sp. MNR3A. Next base: position 81,531 of record NZ_VZZS01000003.1, read on the forward strand.
GACCCGCCACATGATCGGCGCCCGTGAACTGGCCTTGCTCAAGCCGGGTGCCCTGGTGGTGAACACCGCCCGCGGCGGCCTGATCGATGAACAGGCGCTGGCCGATGCCTTGCGCAGCGGTCACCTGGGCGGTGCGGCGACCGATGTGCTGAGCGTCGAGCCGCCGGTAAACGGCAACCCGCTGCTGGCGGCAGACATCCCGCGCCTGATCATCACCCCGCACAGCGCCTGGGGTGCGGTGGAGTCGCGCCAGCGTATCGTCGGGCAACTGGCCGAAAACGCCCAGGCGTTCTTCGCCGGTCAGCCACGGCGGGTGGTGGCCTGAAGCGCAAACCCACTCGGTCGCTACTGCCAACCCGTGCACGGTCCTCAGCACGGGTGCGGTCCCTGTAGGAGCGGGTTTACCCGCGAAAAAGACACCGCGCTGCCTGGCACGGGCTACGCCCGTGTTCGCGGGCAAGCCCGCTCCCACAGGGTGGACTGCCCCCAAGAAGTTGGACACAAATCCAACCCTTGGGGGATCGATGGGCAAATACACAGAGCAGTTCAAGCCCACGGCTATCACCGTCTACCTGGAAGGCAGTAACGGCTTTGGGCTGGCTTCTAGATTTTGAGCAAGACAGTTGCTCCTGCAGCGACCACGCCGCGTCCCGGTACGCCAAGTGATACACTTCGCGCTTTTTCAGGAGGCGTCCGCCGATGGACCCGCGCAGTGAAGTGTTGCTCCGCCAGGCGGACCTGTTCCAGGGCCCGCTGCTGATCGCCGGCGCCGCCGCCGATGGCCTGCTCGGGCAACTGCCGCACGCGCACGCCTGGACCTGGCACGCCGGTGATCAGGCGCTGCTGGAGCAGCGTTTCACTGTCCGCAGCCACTACGGCGTGGAGGTGCCACAGGTTCCGTTCGACGCGGCGGTACTGTTCCTGCCCAAATCCCGCGACCTTGCCGCCTACCTGCTCAATGCCCTGGCTTCGCGCCTGGGCGGGCGCGAGCTGTATCTGGTCGGCGAGAAACGTGGCGGAATCGAAGGCGCGGCCAAGCAACTGCAGGCCTTCGGCAAACCGCGCAAGCTCGACAGCGCCCGCCACTGCCAGCTGTGGCAGGTGACCGTGGACAATGCGCCCGAGGCCAAGCCCATAGAGAGCCTGGCGGAGCGCTTCGAGCTGGCGCTCGAAGATGGCCCGCTGCAGGTGGTCAGCCTCCCGGGCGTGTTCAGCCACGGCCGCCTGGATCGCGGCACCGCACTGCTGCTGCAGCATCTGGAGCAACTGCCGATCGGCCATGTGCTGGACTTTGGCTGTGGCGCGGGCGTACTCGGCGCGACCATCAAGCGACGTTATCCACAAAGCAACGTCACCCTGCTCGATGTCGATGCCTTCGCCGTGGCCGCCAGTCGACTGACCCTGGCTGCAAATGGTCTGCAAGGCGAGGTGATCAGCGGTGATGGCATTGATGCGGCACCCGATAATCTCACCGTGATCCTGAGCAATCCCCCGTTCCATACCGGGGTGCACACCGACTATCAGGCGGCGGAAAACCTGCTGAGAAAAAGCAGCAAAATTCTGCAAAAAGGCGGCGAAATACGCTTGGTTGCCAATAGCTTCCTGCGCTATCAACCCCTGCTCCACGAGGCCTTGGGCAACTGCGAAATCCGCGCCGAAGCAGACGGCTTCCGGATCTACAGGGCAACACGCGGTTAAAAAATTAACGCTTGCCCAAACCGTTTCGGCTAGGCAGAATCCGCTCCGTCCTAGGGGAGTAGTCTCCCGCAAGCACCCACTGCTTGCCCGGTACGCGTCAACACACTTGGCCCACAGGCCATGGCGCGTGCGACCTCACGGCTCACACAGATGAGCCCGGGGTTTGACAAGACCTATGACACGCACACCTTACCCGGGGCGGGGAGGCTGTACGTGTCATAGCCGTGTCGACCCGCCCCGTAGGAAGCCTGATGCTCGAATCCCTGCTCGTTCCCACCGCCATCGTTGCGCTCGCCGAAATCGGCGACAAGACGCAATTGCTCGCGCTCATTCTCGCGGCGCGCTTTCGCAAGCCGTGGCCGATCATCGCCGGCATCGTCGCCGCCACCCTCGCCAACCATGCAGCCGCCGGCGCCGTGGGGGCCTGGGTCAGCGGGTTCTTCACCGAAAGCGTGCTGCACTGGATCCTGGCTGCGAGCTTCACCGCCACCGCCCTGTGGACCCTGGTCCCGGACAAGATGGACGATGACGAAACCAGCAATGCACGCCGCTTCGGCCCGTTCCTGACCACGTTGATCGCGTTCTTCCTGGCGGAGATCGGTGACAAGACCCAGGTCGCCACAGTGATGCTGGCCGCGCAGTACCCGCACCTGATCATGGTCATCATCGGCACTACGCTGGGCATGTTGATTGCCAACGTACCAGTGGTCCTGGCGGGCAACTTCGCGGCCGACAAACTGCCGCTGGCGTTGATCCGTCGACTGGCGGCGGCAGCGTTCTTCGTGCTGGCAGCGGTCGCGGTGTATTCGGCGATGAAGACCAGTGGGTGGATTGGCTAGGGCCTTCAGGACAGGAACCGTGGAAGCCGACCGGCCTTTGGAAGCAAACCGGTTCCTGGGAACAAACCGGCCTGTGGGAGCGGGCTCGTCCCGCGATCACCGGCAAAGCCGGTGCCAGACACCGCAGCACCTGGCACCGGCTTTGCCGGTGATCGCGGGACCAGCCCGCTCCCACAGGAATTGCTCCAGCCGCGGGATAGTTGAACCAGACAACTACCCCACCGCGCAGAGCGGGTTACTTCTTCGCCGCCTGGTACAGCGGCATCACCTTCGGAATCGCGGCCTGCAGCGACGCGATGCGGCTGGCCGAAGCCGGGTGAGTGCTCATGAACTCAGGCGGTGCGCCTTCGGACGCCTTGCTCATCTTGTTCCACAGGGTGATCGCCGCATTCGGGTCGTAACCGGCCCGTGCCGACAGTTCCAGGCCGATCAGGTCGGCCTCGTTCTCGTTGGCCCGGCTGTTGGGCAGGGTCATGGAGTAGTTCACCACAGTGTCGGCCAGCGCCATGCTGTCCTGGCCAAGGCCGAAGATCGCACCGGCGCCCTGGCGCGCCATCTCGATACCGTAGGCCTTGGACATCGCCTCGCGACCATGCTCACGCAGGGCGTGGGCGATTTCATGGCCCATGACCGCAGCCAGCTCAGCGTCGGTGAGCTTGAGCTGATCAATCAGCCCGGTGTAGACGATGATCTTGCCGCCCGGGCCGCAGTTGGCGTTGAGCTCATCGCTCTTGATCACGTTGACCTCCCACTTCCATTGCGCGGCATCCGGCCGGAATTGCGGGGCCTGGGCAATCAGGCGGTCGGCAATGACCTGCACACGCTTGGCATCGGCACTGCTCTTGTCCAGCACGCCCTTGCTCGACGCTTCACCGAGGGTCTGCTGGTACGACTGCGCATACATCTGGTTGACCTCATCGGTCGACAGCATGCTGAACATGTACTGCTTGCGCTCGACGCCAACCGCTCCGCCGCTGGTGGTATTGACCGCCTGGCAACCACCCAGCAGAACGCTGGCGCTCAACAGGCTGATCACGAAAGACTTACGCATGAAAACACTCCCTTTTTACATGCCGCGTATCCTAGGCCCACTCGCCTGACCCTGCCAGAGCCACAGGGAAGATTTCTCTCATCCTCCCCTCATGCTTTCCCTCGACCACGCCGATAACAAAAGAAAACGACCTCCTTGCGTGGAGCTTTCCGGTAATGAAGTTCAAGTCGATCCAGTTTTCCGTGGCGGCCCTGGCCGGTGCCATTGTATTGAGCATTGTCGCGGCGCTGGTGCTGTACGCCGTGTACTCCGGGGCCCGCACCCAGGACTTGGTACAGCAGCGCACCCAGCAGCAGTTCGAAAGCGTGATCGAACAGCGCCTGTCGGCCCTGGCCCGCACCCAGGTGAGCGAGATCCAGCGCGGCCTGGAAGCGCCGCTGCTGATCAGTCGCAGCCTGGCCACGGTCAACGCCATGCTTGGCATGCAGGACGCCGACGGCAAACCGCTGATGCAGATCGACCGCGCCTACCTGAACAACCTGCTCAAGCGCACCGTGGAGGTCAACCCGACGGTGCTCGGTGCGTATCTGGGCTGGGAACCGAACGCACTGGATCACGCCGACATCAATGGCGAACGCTACCTGCCCTGGTGGTTCCGCAACGCGGACGGCAGTCTCGGCCAGGACCGCCTGGTGGACGTGAACGACCACACAGTGCTGTCGACCGGGGTACGCGCCAGTGAGTATTACCTTTGCCCGAAGGAAACCAAGAAGGCCTGCGTGATCGACCCGGCGCCCTACAAGGTTGGCGACAAGATGGTGATGCTCGCTTCGTTCGTCGAGCCGATCATGGTCAACGGTCAGTTCCAGGGCATCGCCGGGGCCGACCTGTCAGTGAACTTCATCCAGGACCTGCTCAACGCTGCCGACCGCCAGCTGTACAACGGCGCCGGCGAACTGGCACTGGTGTCGAGCAACGGTCGTCTGGTCGCCTATACCAAGGACGCCTCCAAGTTCGGCGAAAAAGCCAGCGACGTGCTGGACCCGGCCGAAGCCGCAACCCTGGCCAGTATCAGCGGCGAAGACCTGCAATATAAAGTCGACACCGCCAAGGACCGTATCGAGCTGTTCCTGCCGTTCAAGGTCGCCAGCACCGACGCGCGCTGGGTCCTGCTGCTGGAAATGCCGCTGAGCACGGTCATGGCCGACGTCAACCAGCTACAGAAAGACCTCGGCGAGCAGCGCCGTACCGACATCGCCGGCATGACCCTGGTCGGCCTGGGCATCGCCGCCCTCGGCCTGCTGGTTATCTGGCTGCTGGCCCATGGCATTGCCCGTCCGCTGAAACAGATGGTGGCGATGCTCGACGACATCGCCCAGGGCGAAGGCGACCTCACCCGCCGCCTGCAGAGTGACCGCGCCGACGAGCTGGGCGCCATCGCCAAAGGCTTCAACACCTTCCTAGCCAAGCTGCAGGCGATGATCAGCCAGGTGGTGACCTCGGTACAGAAAGTCAGCGATTCCTCGGAGCACACCGCCGACATCGCCATCCGCACCAACCAGGGCGTGCACAAGCAGATGGCCGAGATCGACCAGGTAGCCACCGCCGTGCAGGAGATGACCGCCACCGCCCAGGACGTGGCACGCAATGCCACCCACGCCGCGCACGCGGCCAGCAATGCCGACCAGGCTGCCAACCAGGGCATGCAGATCGTGCGCGACACCTCGCAGTCGATCAGCATCCTGGCCAGCGAGATCGGCCGTGCAGTGACCGTGGTGCAGACCTTGGCCCGCGACAGCGAGAACATCAATGCCATCCTGGTGACCATCCGCGCCATCGCCGAACAGACCAACCTGCTGGCGCTCAACGCTGCCATCGAGGCGGCCCGCGCCGGAGAGCAAGGCCGCGGCTTCGCCGTGGTCGCCGACGAGGTGCGCAACCTGGCGCAGAAGACCCAGCAGGCCACCCAGGAAATCCAGCAGATGATCCAGCAGTTGCAGCAGGGCACCCGCGATGTGGTCAAGGTGATGGAAGACAGCCAGGGCAAGACCGACGACAGCGTGCAGCAGGCCAGCCGTGCTGCCGAAGCGCTGGAGAGCATCACCGAGGCCGTGTCGGTGATCAACGACATGAACACCCAGATCGCCAGCGCCGCCGAACAGCAGAGCGCAGTGGCCGAGGACATCAACCGCAACGTCATCAACATCGGCCAGGTGGCCGGCGAAGTGGCCGGCGGGGCTGACGAATCGAGCCAGGCCAGTGCCGAGCTGACCAAGCTGGCCGAGCAGCAGCGGCGGTTGATCAATCAGTTCAGGGTTTGATTCAAATACCGAGTCGCTCTTTTCGCGGGCAAGCCCATCTCTGTGAGGAGTGGGCTTGCCCGCGAAATGCTCGCCATAAATCTCAAGCCGGAGTCAGGCACTCCGGTCCATCGAGCTTCGGATCATTGACCAGATGCGCCAGCGCCCGCTCGCGCAACGCCGCTGGAGGGCTGGCCAGCAGCTCGTGCAGGCGCGCCAGCGGTGTGTCGGGATCCAGCCAGGCGGCCTGCCCGGCCTCATCGAGAATCAATGGCCGACGCTGGTTCATCGCCGCCTGAGTGACCACCGCACAACTGAGCCAGACCTGCTCCTGCACCGGATACGCCTCCCACACCGCGGCATAGAACAACGACGCGCCCTCCCCCGGCGTAACCCAGTACGGGCGCTTGCGCGCCGTGCCGCGCCACTCGTAGAAGCCGTTGGCCGGCATCAGGCAACGGCGCTGGCGAAATGCTTCGCGAAACATCGGCTGCTCGGCGAGGGTCTCGGCGCGGGCATGGGCGGGGGTGCGGGACAGGTCGGTGAGCCAGGCCGGGGTCAGGCCCCAGCGTGCCCTGGTCAGCTGCAACTGGCCGTCGAGCCGGCGTTGAATCAGCACCGACGCCCCAGGCGAGATGTTCCATTGGGCCTGCTGGTCGGCGGGAAATCCGGGCAGGGCGGCAAAAGCCTGGGACCAGCGAAAGAGGGCGTAACGTCCACACATAAGACAGCAAACCTAGCAGATCAGGGTACCGGGGATACTCTCCGGCTCGTCCCCGGCAAGGGGCTGGGCGGCATTGTACTCATCGATCAGCTGCCGTGCGTACCCGGCCTGTTCATCGGCAACCGCCAGGGCCAGCAAGCCCTGCATCGGCAGATCGCCCATGGCGCCGACCAGATCGCCGCCGATCAGGTGCACCTGGACGCCTTCGCTGGCCAGCATGCCTACCAGCATCTGCGCCTCCATCAGGCTCTCGGGTTCGTAGATGCGGCGCATCAGGCATCGTCCTCGCGGCGTACTTCGAGCATCCATTCGTCACCATGCACCTGCAGGATGAACACGATGGGCTGGCAGCACACCTGGCAGTCCTCGGTGTAGTGCTGGTCGCCACCGGAAATATCGACCGTGGTTTCCACACGCTCACCGCAATAAGGGCAGTCATAAAAGTCGATTTCGAGCATCGGGGGCCTGCGCAGTGACTTATGCGTATAATTGCCGGTCTGTTTACGGGGTCCGTGTGTGTCCGAGCCGTTTTTTTCGGCCCCGCCCCTACTTTATTACTCTAGCCGTTTCCAACAAGAGAGCATGATGGGCGAATTCGATGCCATCCGACCTTACGACGACGCTGAAGTGCCTGCCGTGCTGGCACGCCTGCTCAGCGACCCGGCATTCCTCGATATCCTCACCCACTTCCGTTTCCCGCGTATCGCGGGCGCCTTCGGCTGGCTGCTCAAGCCGCTGATCGCCCGGCGCCTGCGCAAGGAGTTCGCTGGCGTGACCAGCGTCTCGACCCTGCAGGACAAGGTCGAATACTACGTCGACCGCACCATCGACCGAGCCACCGACGGGGTCACCTACACCGGCGTCGAGCAGCTCAAGTCGGGCAGTGCCTACCTGTTCCTGGCCAATCACCGCGACATCGTCATGGACCCGGCATTCGTCAACTATGCGGTCTATCACGCCGGCCTGCCGACGCCACGCATCGCCATCGGCGACAACCTGCTGCAAAAGCCGTTCGTCAGCGACATGATGCGTCTGAACAAGAGCTTCATCGTGCACCGCTCGATCAGTGGCCGACGCGAGAAGCTCGCGGCTTACCAACTGCTGTCGGCCTACATCAACCATTCGATCCGCAACGACAGCGCCTCGATCTGGATTGCCCAGGCCGAAGGCCGTGCCAAGGATGGTGACGATCGCACCGATTCGGCGATCCTCAAGATGTTCCACATGAGCCGCAAGGACGAGCCGTTCGGCGCAGTGATCCAGAGCCTGAACCTGATCCCGGTGTCGATCAGCTACGAATACGACCCCTGCGACCAGGCCAAGGCGCGCGAACTGTATATCCGCGCCACCACCGGCACCTACAAGAAAGTGCCCGGCGAAGACGACAACAGCATCGCCCAGGGCATCACCGGCTACAAAGGCCGGGTGCACATCAACTTCGCACCGCCGGTGACCGAGTACCACGAGGACACCAAGCAACTGGCCCTGGCCATCGACCGGCAGATTCTCGGCGGCTACCGGCTGTTCCCGGTCCACTACCTGGCCTATGCGATGTGGGACGGGCAGGACGCGGCGCTGGAAGTACCCGCCGCAGAGAAAGTGTTTGCGGCCGAGGAGCTGGCACGCGCCAAGGAGGAGTGGCAGCGTCGCCTGGAGGCCTGCCCTGCGGAGCACCGGCCATACCTGGTGCAGCAGTATGCGACGCCGGTGCGCAATCAGTACCAGGTCAAGCGCCAGGCCGAGGTGGTTTGAGACGAAGCCGCTCCCGCAGGAACACCGCCGCGTTCATGAACGGCGCCATACCTGCAGGAGCGGCCTTGTGCCGCAGAAAAGCTGTTCAGATCCAGGTGCTGAACCACGACAACAGCAGCGCCATCGCCAGGCACGAGAAGCCCAGGATGTAGTAGTAGCGCGGTACACGCAGGTCAAACGCATCGACCAGCCCTTCCTCGGCAGCCAGGCTTTCACGCACATCGCTCTGGCGACGCCGCGCGCTGTGCAGCAGCAGGCCGCCGGGGCAGGTGATGAACAGCGCCAGGACATTGATCAGCTTGGCGGGATGGGCGGCCAGGAACCCCCAGAGGACTTGCAGGGACATCGCGCAACCTCGAAACGACGATAAGCAAAGCCCGGCATTCTACCCAAGCTCCACCCAACCTCCCGTTTTTTGCGACCAAGTGTCATTAAATTTCATCTGTCACACGCTCGTCATCCAGACAGGCCACCCTGTCGGCCTTTCCAGACCGGAGCTTGTCATGCTGCACGCCGAAAACCAGGACCGTCTCTACCTCGTCTCGCAGAGCGACGAGCAGCAGGCACTGATCGACGGATTCGCGATCAATGTCCACGACCAGCGCTGGCTGGTGTATTGCGCCCTGGGCGGACACGCGCACCAGGACCTGCCGGAGGTCGATATGGACACCGGGCTGAGTATGCTGGATTTCGGCATCGAGGCGGCCTGACCGCCCACTCGCGACCCAGTGGGAGCGGGCTTGCCCGCGAAAAGTACACCGCGGTGCATGGCACCGGCGAAGCCGGTGTTCGCGGGCAAGCCCGCTCCCACAGGGACCACGTCTACCAGGGGTTGGGCATCGTCCGACCAAAGAAAAACCCGCTGCCTGTCGCCAGGCAGCGGGTTTTGTTCATTCAGGCGGCGTGCTTATTCAGCCAGGACCTGACCGATGGTCGGGTCCTTGAACAGCCGGGTCAGCGCATCGCTGAGTACGTCACTGACCAGCTTGGTGTTGGTTTCCTGGTTCGGCGCCATGCCGAAGCGCTGGTCAAGCGAGGCGCCGTAACGGCCGCTGTAGCGACGGTTGGCGTTGGACACGTCGGCACGGAAGGTGGCACCGATGGTGGCCTCGGTCACGTACATCTTGTCCTTGGGCGACTGGTACTTCAGCTCGGCCAGGGTCACGGTCAGCTGTGGCGCGCTGCCGGCCCCCGAGGTGGGGGTGAAGCCGAGCAGGCGTACTGCCGCTTCGGCCTGGGCCTGCAGCTTGGGCACGACGTCATTGCCGTTGACGGTAATGGTGCTGGTCTCGGGGTACATGCCACCCCGCGTGCCCAGCGACTGCGAAGCACGGCCGTCGACCACCCGCACGACCACCGGCTGGCCACGACCTACCGGATTGAGCTGAGCGGTGAGCTTGGGTTGCGGGCTGAGTTGCTGCGGGCTGTGTGCACAGCCGACCAGGCTCAGGGTGGCCACCGCCATCAAACCGAACAACAGACGTTGCAGCATGCGCATTTCTCCAGAAAAAGCGGCAAAGGCCCACAGTATACCCAGCCTGGAGCAAGCCAGTCATCGGCCCGCAGCTGCTGTCACAATGGTTTCATGGCCCCGGCGTTATCCTTGCCCCAGCCCGATCAAACAGGACTCGCCGCCATGGCCTCGCTCTGGACCTTGCTCTTCCAACGCCCGCGCCACAACACCTACGCCCGCCTGGATGCCGATGGCAAATGCCTGGCCTTCAAGCAGTGCCACCAGGCACCGAGCGGCGTTGGCTGGGTCCAGGTCAGCGAAGCGCACCTGGGCTGGCTGGGCCATCCGTTGCCCAACAGTGCCCGGATTTGCGTACCTGCAAGCCGCCGTTGGCAGCAACGCATCCTCCCCGCCTGACAAACGCTGCAATAAAAACCCAAGAAGAACGACCTTTCTGCCCGCGACCTCGTTATAATCTCCCCCCGATTATAAGGACGTCTCCTGATCGGGCCCCGCACTCGCCGCTTGACCTCGGCACCTTCACCGCTTCGCCCACAGAGAGCCTTCCACTCAGGTCTTGCATTGGCTGTCGTGCCTGCTGTCTCTGGCCGTCTGCTGCGCATGAACCTGCGGGTTGCCACCGCGCAGTCCACTTTTGAGGTTCACGACTCCAAAAGAGCGTGAAAAAACGGTTTTTCACAACTTCACGAGAGTGTGGCGAGCAAATGAACAGTCTGGCATGTGCAAAAGCGGCAGATACGTCTCGAACAGCCCTGAACAGACGGCAAAAGCGCTCATCCTGGATGGGAGCCTGAGGCCGGTCCATAACGCACGACGGAACACTTGACCATAAGTCGAATTGCCGCACCCGTGGCAAATGGCGTTCAATTATCGAACACCCAAGACTGATTGGCGGTGTCCGCGGAAGTTGCAAGAACTGCGAAGAGTCGGACATGGCGATCCTGGCCAACCCAGGGGTCCTATGCTGTCAATTAGGTGCTGTAGATTGTGGAGACGCGTTAATGGCGCAGAACGAATCGGTTGATGTGGTACTGGTAGGCGCGGGCATCATGAGTGCCACCCTGGCCGTACTGCTCAAGGAGCTGGACCCTGCGATCAAGCTGGAAGTCGTCGAGGCGATGGACTCCGGGGCCGCGGAAAGCTCCAACCCCTGGAACAACGCCGGGACCGGCCACGCCGGCCTGTGCGAGCTGAACTATACGCCCCAGGCCGCCGATGGCAGCATCGACATCAAGAAGGCCGTGCACATCAATACCCAGTTCGAGGTGTCCCGCCAGTTCTGGGCCTACCTGAGCAAGAAGGGCGGCTTCGGCTCGCCGCGCGACTTCATCAATCCCGTGCCGCACCTGAGCTATGTCGAAGGTGACAAGGGCGTGCAATTCCTCAAGAAGCGCTTCGAGCTGCTCAAGCAGCACCACGCGTTCTCCGAGATGGAATACACCGAAGACAAGGCGCTGATGAACGAGTGGATGCCGCTGATGATGCCTGGCCGCCCGGCCGACCAGCACATCGCGGCCACCCGCGTGCTCAAGGGTACCGACGTCAACTTCGGCGCCCTGACCAACAAGCTGCTCAAGCTGCTGGGCGACAGCCCCAATGCCCAGGTCAAGTACAGCAAGAAGGTCACCGGCCTGCGCCGTAAAGGCGACGGCTGGACCGTGAGCATCAAGGACGTCAACAGCGGCAACAGCCGTGAAGTCGACGCCCGCTTCGTCTTCCTCGGCGCTGGTGGCGCGGCGCTGCCGCTGCTGCAAGCGTCGGGCATCCCGGAGAGCAAGGGGTTCGGCGGTTTCCCGGTCAGCGGCCAGTGGCTGCGCTGCGACAATCCGGAGATCGTCAAGCAGCACCAGGCCAAGGTCTACAGCCAGGCCGCGGTCGGTGCCCCGCCAATGTCGGTGCCACACCTCGACACGCGCGTGGTCGACGGCAAGAAATCCCTGCTGTTCGGGCCTTACGCCGGCTTCACCACCAAGTTCCTCAAGCATGGCTCGTTCATGGACCTGCCGCTGTCGGTGCGCATGGGCAACATCGGTCCGATGCTGGCGGTGGCCCGCGACAACATGGACCTGACCAAGTACCTGGTCAGCGAAGTGATGCAGTCGATGGAGCAGCGCCTGGAATCGCTTCGCCGCTTCTACCCCGAAGCGAAAGCCGAGGACTGGCGCCTGGAAGTGGCCGGTCAGCGCGTGCAGATCATCAAGAAGGATCCGAAGAAAGGCGGCATCCTGCAGTTCGGCACCGAGCTGGTCTCGGCCGCCGATGGCAGCCTGGCTGCGCTGCTTGGCGCCTCGCCGGGCGCGTCGGTGACGGTCTCGATCATGCTCGAGCTGATCGAGCGCTGCTTCCCCGAACAGGCCAAGGGCGCCTGGGCTGCCAAGCTCAAGGAGATCTTCCCGGCTCGCGAGAAGACTCTGGCCGCCGATGCCGCGCTGTACCACAAGATCAGCGCCGACAACGACGTGGCCCTGGACCTGGCACAAAACAGCCCGGCCAAGCACTACGCCTGAAACGGCTGAAACGAAAAAACGCCCCGAGGGGCGTTTTTTTGTGCCTGGAATCCCTGCCGCGAACAGGGCAGGACCGGCTCGAGGATCAGCCGCGGGCGTTAGCGATGATCTCGATGTACTCGGGCGCGTTGCGCTGGTCGGCGATCACTTCGGCGAAGGTCTTGCCGTGCTCGTCCTTGCCATCGACATCGTATCCAGCTTCAACGAAGAAGCCGACGAAACGCTCGAAGTCATCGATGCGCAGGCCACGGTAGGCCTTGATCAGCTTGTGGTGCGACGGCGAGGTCAGGCCATCGGCCGGCTCGAACTGAAGGAACGTCTTGATGTAGTCGTCGCTGATCTCGTCACCGATAACCTGCTTCTTGTCTTTACGCATTGCCGACTCCAACTGGGCCATCACGGGCATTTCAAAGGCGGGCAGTGTACCGCTGGCTGCCCATGCGCCTCAACGCGTACGTACGGTTCCAGTGTGCAGGTCGGCCCAGACATGGCCGTTGGCGTAACTGAGGAACTGCACGTACAGCGTCTCGTTGCGCAGCAGGTCCATGATCACCCGGTAATCGGCCTGTGGATAATTCAGCGTCAGGGTACGGGTCTTGTCATCGTAGGTCGGCCGCTTGAGGCTCTTGCCGCCCTCGCCGTCGAAGGTGACCAGCACCTGCGCGATGGTTGCCCCCTTGCTCATGGGCTTGCCCTTCAGGCGCAAGGTCAGGGACGAGGTGATGGGAATCGGCTGCTGGCTGGACTGACGCTGGGCACCGACCACCACCGAGTAATCGGTGACCTGCAGCAGTTGTTGCGACTCGGGTTCTTCCTGGCGCAGCGAGAGGTCATCAGGCGGGAGGAACTGGCTGTGCAAAGGCGCTGCCGACAGCGGCAGGCTCAGCGCCAGCAGAAGGGGAAAGATCGCGCGCATGAAGGGCTCCTTGGCATAGGGGAGCACTCTAGCACGCCTGATCGATCGCTACTGGCAGCGTACGCTCAATCGAACTGCGCGCGCATCCAGGCCTGGTACTGTGCCACCCCGTCCTCACCCTCGCGCGGTGCCCAGTAGGCATGCTCGCCGTCGCCTACCGGGCGGTAGGGGCCGGACTTGCATTCGAACAGGATGCTGTCATCTTCGAGCACCACCAACCCGTGATAGGTGCCAGGCGCCAGGTCGACCCCCAGGCAATCGCCGCCGGCTTCGAGCACGCGCTTGTCGCACACCGCGCCCTGCTCGTCGAAGATCAGCAGCCCCAGACGCCCCTTGAGCACCACCAGCGCCTCGGCCTTGTCATCCTTCAGATGACGGTGCGGCGGAATGTAGGTACTGGTCTGCAAACCGATTGCCATGCGGTGGCAAGGTTCTTCCATCTCGTGAAAGTTGTGGTGCTGGCGGCCGCGCGGATTGGCAGCGGCCTTTTCAGCCAACGCCCCGAACAAGGCCTGATCCATGAAAGACGGCTTGCGCATGATCACATTCCTTTTACGGCGAAGATGCCATTGGCGTTGCGCCAGTAACCCTTGTAGTCCATGCCATAACCGAAGATATAGCGATCGACGCACGGCAGGCCGACGTAGTCAGCCTTCAAGTCCGGGCTGGCCTTGCGGTCGTGGTCCTTGTCGATCAGCACTGCGGTATAAACCGAGCGCGCACCAGCATGCTTGCAGAAGTCGATGATGGCGCTGAGGGTGTGGCCTTCGTCGAGGATGTCGTCGACGATCAGCACGTCACGGTCGATGAAGGAGATTTCCGGCTTGGCCTTCCAGAACAGCTCACCGCCGCTGGTCTGGTTGCGGTAGCGAGTCGCGTGCAGGTACGAGGCCTCCAGCGGGAACTGCAGGTGGGTCAGCAGTTTGCCGGCGAAGATCAGGCCGCCGTTCATCACGCAGAAGACCACGGGGTTCTTGTCGTGCAGGTCTTTGCAGATCTGCTCACCGACCTGGGCGATGGCCGCTTCGACCTGGGCTTCGTTGTACAGGCAATCGGCCTCGTTCATCACTTGGCGGATATGCTCGAGATCGGCGGACATGGCGCTCTCCAGGAGGTGCATTTTGGAAAAGCGGGCAAAGGTACGCATCCGCTCGTCCCAGATCAAGCATTTATGGACTAACGTGCTCAATGACTGCACGACAGCAAGGACTGAATAGATTAACCTAGCGCGGTTTTTTTGCCCGCCTCCCGGAGCCCTCCCCCTATGCCCATTCGTGAGATCCGCCATCCGCTGATCCGCCACAAGCTCGGCCTGATGCGCCGCGCCGATATCAGCACCAAGAACTTTCGCGAACTCGCCCAGGAAGTCGGTGCGCTCCTGACCTACGAAGCCACCCAGGACCTGCCGCTGGAAACCTACGAGATCGACGGCTGGTGCGGCAAGGTCCAGGTCGAGAAAATCGCCGGCAAGAAGATCACCGTAGTGCCGATCCTGCGGGCCGGCATCGGTATGCTCGATGGCGTGCTCAGCCTGGTCCCGGGCGCCAAGGTCAGCGCCGTGGGCGTGGCGCGCAACGAGGAAACCCTCGAGGCGCACACGTACCTGGAAAAACTCGCGCCGGACATCAACCAGCGCCTGGCACTGATCATCGACCCGATGCTCGCCACTGGCGCCTCGATGGTCGCCACCATCGACCTGCTGAAGAAGGCCGGTTGCCGGGAAATCCGCGCCATGGTCCTGGTCGCGGCGCCCGAAGGTATCGAGGTGGTCGAGAAAGCCCATCCGGACGTACAGATCTACACCGCGTCCATCGATCAGCGCCTGAACGAGCACGGTTACATCGTTCCGGGCCTCGGCGATGCCGGCGACAAGATCTTCGGCACCAAGCAGAAGGACGCCTGACCATGCAGGACGGCTTCAACGACCCGCTGTGGCGCCAGGTCGTCTCGGGCGCGCAGATGCTCTTCGTGGCATTCGGCGCGCTGGTGCTCATGCCGCTTATCACGGGCCTGGACCCTAACGTGGCACTGTTCACCGCCGGTATCGGCACCTTGCTGTTCCAGCTGGTCACGGGCCGTCAGGTGCCGGTGTTCCTGGCATCGAGCTTTGCCTTCATCACCCCGATCATCCTCGCCAAGGGCCAGTTCGGCCTGGCCGCGACCATGGGCGGCGTGATGGCAGCAGGCTTCGTCTACACCTTCATGGGCTTGATGGTGAAGATCAAGGGCACGGGGTTCATCGACCGCATGCTGCCTCCGGTGGTCATTGGCCCGGTGATCATCTCCATCGGCCTGGCCATGGCGCCGATCGCCGCCAACATGGCCATGGGCAAGGGTGGCGACGGCGCCGCGCTGATGCCCTACAAGACCGCCATGCTGATCTCCATGCCAGCGTTGCTGACCACCTTGATCGTCGCCGTGTTCGGCAAGGGCATCTTCCGCCTGGTACCGATCATTGCAGGCGTGCTGGTGGGCTTTGCCCTGTCGTTCGCCTTCGGCGTGGTCGACACCGCGAAAATCGCCGCTGCCCCCTGGCTGGAACTGCCCAACTTCACGGCGCCAGAGTTCAACTGGCAGGCGATCCTGTTCATCGTTCCGGTGGCCCTGGCGCCGGCGATCGAGCATATCGGTGGGGTAATCGCGGTCGGCAGCGTGACCGGTCGCGACTACCTGAAAAAGCCCGGCCTGCACCGCACCCTGTTCGGTGACGGCCTGGCCACCACGGCTGCCGGCCTGTTCGGCGGTCCGCCCAACACCACCTACGCCGAAGTGACGGGCGCGGTGATGCTGACCAAGAACTACAACCCGAAGATCATGACCTGGGCTGCGGTGTTCGCGATCACCCTGGCGTTCATCGGCAAGTTCGGCGCGCTGCTGCAGAGCATTCCGGTGCCGGTGATGGGCGGCATCCTCTGTCTGCTGTTCGGCTCGATCGCGGCAGTGGGCATGAACACCATGATCCGCCACAAGATCGACCTCTCCGAGGCGCGCAATCTGGTGATCGTTTCGGTGACCCTGGTGTTCGGTATCGGTGGTGTGCTGATCGGCAGCGGCGACGGCCCGGACGATTGGGGCCTGAAGGGCATCGCCCTGTGCGCCGTGGTCGCCATTGCCCTGAACCTGATCCTGCCGGGCAACGACGGTTGGAAGAACAAGAAGCTGGATGACCAGTTGCCTTGACCAGGCGTTGAACCGAATCGGCCTCTTCGCGGGTTTACCCGCGAAGAGGCCATCACCCACTCAAGCCCTCTCGCACATCTTTGCCAATACCTGCGCCCACTGCGGGTGATCGTTCAGGCACGGCACCAGCACCAGTTCCTCGCCCCCCGCTTCGATGAACTGCTCCTTGCCACGATCGCCGATCTCCTCCAGCGTCTCGATGCAATCGGCAACGAAGGCCGGGCACATCACCAGCAGTTTCTTCACCCCTGCCTTGGCCAGCTCATCAAGCCGCGTTTCGGTATAGGGCTCGATCCACTTGGCCCGTCCCAGCCGCGACTGGAACGAGGCTGACCACTTGCCATCGGGAATTCCTGCCGCCCTGGCGAACGCAGCAGCGCTGGCCAGACACTGCGAGCGATAGCAGACCTTGCGCACCTGGGCACAGGCCTTTTCGCAGCAGTTCGCGCTCTGGAAACAATGGGAGCCGGTCGGGTCAAGCTTCTTCAGATGGCGCTCGGGCAGGCCGTGGAAGCTCAACAGGATGTGATCGTATTCCTGCTCCAGGTATGGGCGCGCGCTGGTGACCAGGGCATCGATGTAATCGGGCTCGTCGTAGAAAGGCTGCAGCACCCGCATGTCGAACGGCAGTTGGCGGTCGGCGACGGTCTGGCGAGCCAACTCCACCACCGTGGTCACGGTGCTGTCGGCGAACTGCGGGTACAACGGCGCCAGGGTCACCTTGCGCACACCCTGCGCAGCAAGACGCTCCAGCACCTCTGGCAGCGCCGGTTGACCATAGCGCATGGCGATTTCCACCGGACCATGCGGCCAATGCGGGGTGATGGCCGCCTGCAGGCGGCGGGTCAGCACCACCAGTGGCGAACCCTCGTCCCACCAGATCGACGCATAGGCGTGGGCGGACTGCTCCGGGCGCTTGATCAGGATCAGCGACACCAGCAAGCGCCGCACCGGCCAAGGCAGGTCGATCACATACGGGTCCATGAGGAACTGGTTGAGGTAGCGGCGCACATCGGCGACCGAGGTGGATGCCGGTGAACCCAGGTTGACCAGCAGCAGGGCATGATCGGTCATGCAGCGTCCTATGTCAGAGGCGGTCGGACAGGTCGTCCAACGCCGATTGCAGATCGTTGAAGCGGAACGTGAAACCTTCGGCCAGCAGGCGCACCGGGCGCGCACGCTGGCCACCCAGCAGCAGGGTCGACAACTCGCCCAGGCCGGCCTTGAGCACCAGCGCCGGCAGCGGCAGCAACGCCGGGCGACGCAGTGCCCGCCCCAGACGCCTGGCGAACTCGCGGTTGCGTACCGGCTCCGGCGCGCAGGCATTATAGGGACCGCTGGCTTGGTTGTGCTGCAAGAGAAAATCAATCAGGCCGATCTGGTCCTCTATATGGACCCACGGCATCCATTGCCGACCGTTGCCGATCGGCCCACCAAGACCCAGCTTGAATGGCAGGCGCAGGCGCGAAAGAAAGCCTCCATCGCTGGCCAGTACCAACCCGGTACGCACCAGCACTACGCGCATGCCGAGGGTTTGCGCACGTTGTGCGGTCTCTTCCCAGGCGATGCACAGCTGACTGGCGAAATCTTCTTTCACCGGCTGCGAGGCCTCGGTCAACTCACGCTCGCCACCATCGCCGTACCAGCCCACAGCCGAGCCCGAAATCAGCAACCCGGGACGCTGCTCGCGGCGCTCCAGCCAGCTCAGCAACTGCTCGGTGAGGGTGACACGACTGGCCCACAACAGTTGCCGGCGTGCCGCCGTCCAGGGTCGATCGGCGATGGGGGCGCCGGCCAGGTTGACCACCGCGTCCAGCGGATCGTCAGCCTCCAGCTCCTCCAGCCGAGCGATGCCGCGCACGCCGCTGCCGCAACGCCTGGGCACCTGGCCAGGCTCACGGCTCCACACCGTCAGGCGATGACCCTGGCTGAGCCAAAACTGGCACAAGCGTCGGCCGATCAACCCAGTACCGCCTGTCAGCAATATATGCATGGCTGTGTCCTCACAAGCTGCGGCCATGGTCTATTTTTAAGATCAAGGCACTTTTTAAACCGATAGCTCTCGGATAAACATAGGCCAACCTGTCCTATCGAGCGGAATAACCTTATACAAAACTTCTGTATTGTACAGGTTTGTCTGACAGCGTAGTCTGCTTAAAGCAAGGTTCGAAGAGGCCATCATGACAGTACCTATTGCCATTATCGGTGCCGGTATCGCCGGTCTGTCCGCCGCCCAGGCCCTGCAGAAGGCCGGACAGAGCGTCCACTTGTTCGACAAGGGCCACGGCAGCGGCGGGCGCATGGCCAGCAAGCGCAGCGTCGCCGGCGCGCTCGACCTCGGCGCCCAGTACTTCACCGCTCGCGACCGACGTTTCGTCGAGCAGGTCCAGCAATGGGTTGCGGCCGGCTGGGTCGCGCAGTGGAAGCCGCGGCTCTACAACTACCGCGACGGTGAACTGACCCCCTCTCCCGACGAACAGACCCGCTGGGTCGGCGTGCCACGCATGAGCGCCATCACCCGCGGCCTGCTCAAGGATGTCACGGTCAACTTCGGGTGCCGTATCGCCGAAGTCTTCCGCGGCAAGCAGTACTGGCATCTGCAGGACACCGAGGGCTGCAGCCATGGCCCGTTCAGCCGGGTGGTGATCGCTGTGCCAGCACCGCAGGCCACGCCCCTGTTGGCGGCCACGCCCAAGCTCGCCGCGGTCGCCGCCGGGGTGCAGATGGAACCCACCTGGGCCATCGCTCTGGGCTTCCAGACACCACTCGACACCCCGATGCAAGGCTGCTTCGTGCAGGACAATCCACTCGACTGGCTGGCACGCAACCGCAGCAAACCCGGCCGCGATGAGCAGCTGGACACTTGGGTGCTGCATGCGACCTCCAGCTGGAGTAGCGAACACCTGGACCTCCCCAGGGAGAAAGTCATCGAGCAGTTGTGGGGCGAGTTCGCCGAACTGGTCGGCTGCGTGGTGCCAGCCCCCACCTTCGCCCTCGCCCACCGCTGGCTCTATGCCCGCCCCGCCGGTAACCATGAATGGGGCACCCTGGCCGACGCCGACCAGGGCCTTTATGCCTGCGGTGACTGGTGCCTGTCGGGACGCGTGGAAGGTGCCTGGCTCAGCGGCCAGGAGGCAGCGCGGCGCTTGCTCGAACACCTTGAGTGAAGTTGTACAAGAAATTTGTCTTGCATAAGTTTTTCGATGTGCTGGAATAGACCTGTACAACATTTTTGCCTTGTACAGGTCTACGGAGGCCACGATGAACTTTCCCCACTCGACAGGCAAACCCCGCATCGCCATCAGCGCCTGCCTGGCCGGGCAGGACGTGCGCTATAACGGCGGACACAAAGCCTCGGACCTGTGCCAGTCCCTTGATGAGCATTTCGACTGGCTGCCGCTGTGTCCGGAAGTTGCCATCGGCCTGGGCATTCCCCGCGACGCCATTCGCCTGGTCGGCGATCCGCAGGCACCGGAAGTGATCAACCCGCGCGATCCCGGTACCGATCTCGCACCACCCCTGCGTGCCTATGGCCAGCAGATGGCCGATGCGCTCGACGACATTTGCGGCTATGTGTTCATGCAGAAGTCGCCGTCCTGCGGGCTCGAGCGGGTCAAGGTCTATCAGGACAATGGCCGTCCCTCCGTGCTGGGCGGGCGCGGCGCCTATGCCCAGGCGTTCTGCGAGCGTCGCCCGGACCTGCCGGTGGAAGAGGAAGGCCGCCTGCACGACCCGGTGCTGCGCGAAAACTTCATCAGCCGCGTCTACGCCTATGCCGACTGGCAGCACCTGCTGGCACAAGGCTTGAGCCGCGGAGCCCTGATTCGTTTCCACTCACGCTATAAATACCTGCTGATGGCCCACAACCCGCAGGCCTACCGCGAACTCGGGCGCCTGCTGGGCAGCATGAGCCGCGACGACGACCCGCTGCAGATCGGCCCGCGCTACTTCAGCCAGCTGATGCAGGCTCTGCGTCGCTGCGCCAGCCGCGGCACCCACAGCAACGTTCTGCAGCACCTGTGCGGCTATCTGCGCGATGCCCTGGACAGCAGCGACAAAGCCGAACTGCAGCGCCTGATCAACCAGTACCAGCAGGGTTGCGTGCCGCTGGTGGTCCCGCTGACCCTGCTCAAGCACCACCTGCGCATTCATCCCGACCCTTATTTGATGCAGCAGGCCTACCTGCAACCGCACCCGGAAAACCTGGGCCTGCGCAATGCACTCTGAAGACAGCTTGCCGATCGGCGAACTGGCCCGACGCACCGGCGTCAACCCTGTCACCTTGCGAGCCTGGGAACGGCGCTACGGCCTGCTGGTGCCGGAGCGCACGCCCAAAGGCCATCGCCTTTACAGCACACTGCATATCGAGAGAGTTCAGGCCATCCTGCAGTGGTTGGAGCGCGGCGCCTCGGTGAGCCAGGTGCGTGATCTGCTCGAAAACCGCGACGAAGCCTCGCCAAGGCTGGAGGGTGACTGGCAAGCTCGCTGCCAGCAACTGATCGAGGCCATTGCCGACCTTGCTCAACGCTCGCTGGACCAGCAGCTCAACCAGGCCATGGCGCTTTATCCCGCCTCGACCCTGTGCGAGCAATTGCTGCTGCCGCTGCTCGAGCGCCTGGAGCAACGCTGGCGCAAGCACTTCGACGCCAGCCTCGAGCAGGCCTTCTTCCACACCTGGCTGCGCAGCAAGCTGGGCGCGCGGGTCTACCACGACAACCATTCGCTCGAGGGGCCGCCCGTGCTGTTGGCCACGACCCTCGACGCCCCCTTCGATGCTCAACTGTGGCTCTGCGCCTGGCTGCTCAGCAGCAGCGGCTTTGCCGTGGAAGTGCTCGAACAACCGGTCGGCTGCAAACAACTGCTGCACGCAATCGCCCGACTTGCCCCCCGCGCCCTGGTGCTGCACCTGGGGCCGCGTATCGACCTCCAAGCACTGGCCCCGCTGCGGGATGTAACGCTGATGAAACTCCTGGGAGGCGCCAGCGTCTTCATTAACGAGGAGCGACTGCGCAGCCTGGAACTTCCGGCGCTGCAGCTCTTCGAGACTCCGCAGGGGGCATTGCGCCTGCTTCAGCAATCACGCTGAACCCGACTGTCAGAGACCCCGAGATGCAATTGATCTGGCTGCGCAGCGACCTGCGCATAAGCGACAACACCGCCCTCTCCACCGCCACCGCACAGGGGCCGACCATTGCCCTGTGGATCGCCAGCCCCGAGCAATGGCAGGCGCACGACGATGCGCCGAGCAAGGTCGACTTCTGGATACGCAACCTGCGCGACCTGCGTCAGGCTCTCGAACGCCTGAATATCCCGCTGCTGATCCGCCATACCGACACCTGGCAACAGGTGCCCGAAACCGTGCTGGAGGTTTGCCGCATGCACAAGGTGCAGACGGTGCACTGGAACGATGAGTACGGCGTCAACGAAAGCCAGCGTGACCAGCGTACCCAGTCTTTGCTGGAGCGCTCCGGCGTGGCCACCCGCACGCACCTGGACCAGCTGTTCTTCCATCCCGGCACCCTGCTGACCAAGGCGGGCAACTACTTCCAGGTCTTCGGCCAGTTTCGCAAGGCTTGCCTGGAACATCTGCATCGCAGCCTGCCAACCCTTGCCCATTCCGTGAAACCACAGGCCCCGCTGGGCATCGCCAGCGACTCGATCCCCAGGCACATCGAAGGCTTCGACACGCCCGCGCAAACTCTGCGCGACCACTGGCCTGCCGGTGAAGACGAGGCTCAGGGCAGGCTGTCGCGCTTCGTCGACGAAACCATCGACGACTACCAGACCCTGCGTGACCTGCCGGCCACGCCCGGCACCAGCCAACTCTCGCCCTACCTTGCCGCCGGCGTAATCTCGCCGCGCCAATGCCTGCACGCCGCACTGTCGAGCAACCGTGGCGAATTCGACAGCGGCAGCCAAGGTGTACGGACCTGGATCGACGAGCTGCTCTGGCGCGAGTTCTACAAGCACATCCTGGTGGGCTATCCTCAGGTCTCGCGCCACCGCCCCTTCCGCGCCCCTACCGAGGCTCTGCCCTGGCGTGATGCGCCCGAGGATCTGGAGGCGTGGGAACAAGGCCGCACCGGTTTCCCGTTGATCGACGCGGCCATGCGCCAGCTGCTGCATACAGGTTGGATGCACAACAGGCTGCGCATGGTGGTAGCCATGTTCCTGAGCAAGAATCTGCTCATCGACTGGCGCAAGGGTGAGCGGCATTTCATGCGACACCTGATCGACGGCGACCTGGCGGCGAACAACGGCGGCTGGCAGTGGAGCGCCTCCACCGGCACCGATTCGGTGCCCTATTTCCGGATCTTCAACCCAGTGACCCAGTCGCAGCGTTTCGATCCAAAAGGACGCTTTATCCGCCATTGGTTACCAGAACTCACCCATCTGGATGACAAACACATTCATTTGCCTGTGAAATCTTCCGGACTATTTGATACAAATGAATACATCAGCCCGATCGTCGATCTGGACAGCAGTCGCCATAGGGCACTGGCGGCATTCAAGGCGCTACCCGCCTCCACCAACTGAAGGACACGGTATTGAGTAGTACGCGCAGGTTCTGGGTGACAGGGGCCAGCAATGGCGTAGGCCTCGCGCTGGTCGAACGGCTGCTCGAAGAGGGTCATCGAGTCGCCGCCAGCGGAAAGAATTGCCAGGAACTCGACACGTTGGCCGAGCTGCACGAGGCACGCTTGCTGCGCCTGCCCGTGCACGTGCACGAGCTGGCCGAGGCGCAGGCGGCGGCCGAGCAATTGCAGTCGCACTGGGGCGCACTGGATGTCTTGATCGTCAATGCCGGCACGTGCGACTACCTGCCAGACAGCCTACCTGCCAACGCGATAATGGAAGCCATCGTCAGCAGCAACCGGCACGCCAGCGAGCATGTCTTGGCCAACGCACTGTCCTTGTTGGCCAGAGGCGACAGGCCACAGGTGATGGCGCTGTTCAGTCGCTATTCGACGCTGCAGCTGTTTGCGCCAGCGCAGAACCCAGCAGGGCACAACAACCTGCCCCAGTGGTTCCGCGAGCAACGCAAGGTCCTCGACGATCTGACGGTGCAGCTTACGGTGGTCGCGCCGCAGTCGCTCAAGGCGCCGGTTAGCAGCAGCATGGCGATACCTGAATCCTGGACGGCGCAGAGCGCAGCAGAGGAGTTGGTGCGCAGGCTCGATCAACCCGAGGCCGAATTGGTGCTCGAAGTGTTGGATCCGACCTTGCTGTGGCCACTGCCCAGGGAAGCCTGAGGTAAATCCGGGGCGCTACACGCCCCGGTGATCCGGGTCAGAGCGCCATTCGATAATGCAGCGAATAGCTCTCGACGCCATCATTTGGCTGCTTGATCCCGGCGTTGGAGTAGTGGATCGCGCGAACCCCGATCTCGTGCCCACCTGCAAAGCGCAGGCCGAAACCGATGCGGTCCTCGAACTGGAACGACGAGCCCAGGTCATTGCTTTCCAGCTTGGTCCGCGAGAATGCCGCCACACCGATCCCCGCCTCGATGTAGGGCTTGACCGAGTCCCCGGCGAACTCGTAAACGAACACCGGCGCGAACGACAGGCTGTGATTGCTTGCTCTCTCGTCGCCATCCCAGAAGGTGTAGGCACCGTCCCAGTACCCAGTAATACGGCCTACGCTGGTCTGCCACCAACTGGCATCCCAGTTCGACTGCAGCCCCAGTCGGTAAACCATGGTGCTGTCGCCGGTCTGCCCCACCGACAACGAGACATCGGCCGCCTGCGCCGATACCGTCTGCCCCAACGCCAACGCGGCAACCACTGCCACTCCAAGCAAATGCCTCATGAGCCCGTCCTTCTTCCTGGTGTTGTTATCAAGTGTCTGCCTGTAAGTCAGGCTCAATGATAGAAATCAGCACTGGGACGATAGTTCAGCTTTGCCGGGGGAAATTTCACATTTTTTTTACAAGTCGAACGCACTGACCTGTTCGACCGAGGCGCCCCACAGAAGCGGGAGGATCTTGTGCAAGTGCTGCGTGTCGCCACTGCTGCAGAATTCGGCCTCACGCGCAGGCCCGTCGGCCAGCAGGTCGCGGGCCAGCAACAGGCGTTGCAACTGACGCGCCACGGCAGCACCGGTATCGATGATCGCCACCTCGGCCGGCACCATGTCGGCCAGCAGCGGGCGCAGGAAGGGATAGTGCGTGCAGCCGAGGATCAGCGTGTCGCAGCCGGCAGCCAGCAGCGGCTGCACGTAGCCGAGCAACATCTGGCGTAGCAGTGGACTGTTCAGGTCACCGGCCTCGATCAGCTCGACCAGCCCAGGGCATGGCTGGGTGACCACCTGCACATCGTTGGCAAAGCGGTCGAGCAAGGCGGCAAATTTTGCACTCTGCAAAGTGCCGGTGGTAGCCAGGACGCCGACCACACCGGAGCGTGTCGCCGCAGCGGCCGGCTTGACCGCAGGCTCCATGCCCACCAACGGCCAATCGGGGTAGCGCTCCCGCAAGTCGGCCACAGCCGCCACGGTCGCGGTATTGCACGCCAGGACCATGGCCTTGGCACCGCGTGCGTGGAAGAACTCGGCGATGCGCCGGCAGCGCTCACGGATGTAGTCGGGGGATTTCTCGCCATAGGGTACGTGGCCGCAATCGGCGACGTAGAGCAGCGACTCGTGGGGCAGCAAGCGCCGAATCTCGGCAAGCACCGACAAGCCACCGACCCCCGAATCCATCACGCCCACCGGCGCCGAGCGATCAGCCATGGCGATCGCCGCACACCGTGCAGGCCGGGTCTCGCTTGACCCGCAGCTCGCGCATGCGCGTGCCGAGGGCATCGATCAGCAACAAGCGGCCCACCAGGGGCTCGCCGAACCCGGCCAGCAGCTTCAGTGCTTCCAAGGCTTGCAAGCTGCCCACCAACCCGACCAGCGGACCGATCACGCCGGCTTCGCTGCAGGTCAGCTCGGCCTCGCTGCCATGGCCATAGAGGCAGTGATAGCAAGGGCTGTAGTCGCGCCGGGGGTCGAACACCGACAACTGCCCCTCCAGGCGAATGGCCGCGCCGCTCACCAACGGTTTGCCAGCAGCCACGCATGCGGCGTTGACCGACTCGCGAGTGGCGAAGTTGTCGGAGCAGTCCAGCACCAGGTCCACCGCCGCCACCGCCGCCGCAAGCGAGTCGTCGTCCAGGGCATGGCGATGGGCGACCAGGGTGACCTCCGGATTGATCGCCTGCAGACGCTGCAACGCCGAGTCGACCTTGGTCATGCCGACGCTGTCGCTGTCATGGAGGACCTGGCGTTGCAGGTTGGTCAGGTCGACCGTGTCGAAGTCGGCCAGGTGCAACTCGCCCACGCCAGCAGCCGCCAGGTAGAGCGCGACGGGCGACCCCAGGCCACCGAGCCCGACCACCAGGGCCTTGCTCTGCTTGAGCCGCAACTGGCCGTCGATATCCACCTGCGACAGCAGGATCTGCCGGCTGTAGCGCAACAGTTCCTGGTCACTCAGCATGGCAGGCGCCCCAGGGAAATACGCTCATGCCCACCCAGGTCGCGGCGGCTGTCCACCTCGATGAAACCGCTACCAACCAACAGGTCACGCACTGCGCCAGCCTGGTCGTAGCCATGCTCGAGCAACAACCAGCCGCCGGGCAACAGGTGCTGCGGCGCCTGGGCGATGATCAGGCGCAGATCGTCAAGGCCATCGGGGCCGGCCACCAGCGCACTGCTGGGCTCGAAACGCACATCGCCCTCGCTCAAGTGCGGATCTTCGGCGGCAATGTAGGGCGGGTTGCTGAGGATCAGGTCGAAACGCTCGTCGGCCAGGGCGTCGAACCAGTGACTACTGCGCACCTGAACATTCATCAGGTGCAGGCGCGCGCGGTTGCGCTCGGCCAGGGCCACGGCCTCGTCGATGCGATCGACTGCCGTCACCTGCCAGGCCGGGCACTCGCTCGCCAGGGCCAGGGCGATGGCGCCGCTGCCGGTGCCAAGGTCAAGCACCCGGGCAGGTTTGGCAGGCACCCGTTCGAGCGCGGTTTCCACCAGCAACTCGGTGTCTGGTCGAGGAATCAGGGTGTGCGGCGCGACTTCAAGGTCAAGCTTCCAGAAGCCCTGCTGACCGAGAATGTACGCCACCGGCTCAC
Source organism: Pseudomonas sp. MNR3A (assembly GCF_009650575.1). Classification (NCBI taxonomy): domain Bacteria; kingdom Pseudomonadati; phylum Pseudomonadota; class Gammaproteobacteria; order Pseudomonadales; family Pseudomonadaceae; genus Pseudomonas; species Pseudomonas sp. MNR3A. Next base: position 108,021 of record NZ_VZZS01000003.1, read on the forward strand.
CTGCGCGACGGCGTTCGAGAAAGGCCGCGAAGGCCTGCGCCGCCTCGCTGCTGACGATACGCTCGGGCCAGGTGTGCAGGTAGCTGCGCGACTTGCCCAAGGCAGCGGACAGCAACAACTCGGCGTCCAGGCGCTCGGTGGGCGAATCGGGCAATTGCGCATTGCGCAGCAGGCTGGCGATGATGGTCATCAGTCCCCCAGGGCGGCCAGTTGATCGGCCTGGTATTCGGCCAGCAAGGGTTCGATCACCGCATCCACGCCACCAGCGAGTACATCGTCGAGGGAGTAGAGCGTCAGGTTGATGCGATGGTCGGTGACCCGACCCTGCGGGTAGTTGTAGGTGCGGATGCGCTCGGAGCGGTCGCCCGAGCCCACCAACAGCTTGCGCTCGCTGGCAATCGCATTCTGCGCGGCGCTGGTCTGCATGTCGTTGAGCTTGGCCGACAGCCACGACATGGCGCGGGCGCGGTTCTTGTGCTGGGAACGTTCTTCCTGGCACTCGACGACGATGCCGGTCGGCAAGTGGGTGATGCGGATCGCCGAATCGGTCTTGTTCACATGCTGACCACCCGCACCCGAGGCGCGATAAGTGTCGACGCGCAGGTCGGCCGGATTGATCTCGATCGCGGCCTGCTCGTCAGGCTCGGCCAGCACCGCCACCGTGCAGGCGGACGTGTGGATGCGGCCTTGCGATTCGGTTTCCGGCACGCGCTGCACCCGGTGCGCCCCGGACTCGAACTTGAGCTTGCCGTATACGCTGTCGCCCTCGACGCGGGCGATGATTTCCTTGTAGCCGCCGTGTTCACCCTCGTTCTCGGAGAGAATCTCCAGGCGCCAGCCACGTTTCTCGGCGTAGCGCGAGTACATGCGGAACAGATCGCCGGAAAAGATCGCAGCCTCGTCGCCGCCGGTGCCGGCACGGATCTCGAGAAACACGTTGCGCCCGTCGTTGGGGTCCTTGGGCAGCAGCATGCGCTGAAGCTGCGACTCCAGGACGACGAGTTGCTCCTTGGCTTCGCGCACTTCCTCCACGGCCATCTCACGCAGGTCCGGGTCGCTGTCCTTGAGCAGCGCCTGGGCGCCCTCCAGATCCTCCTGGACCTTGCACCACTCCTTATAGGCGACGAACACCGGCTCGACTTCGGCATATTCACGGGAATAGGCGCGGAAACGGGTCTGGTCGGAAATGACTTCGGCATCACCCAGCAGGGCGGTGAGTTCTTCGAAGCGGTCCTGGAGGATGTCCAGTTTTTTCAGCAGCGACGCTTTCATTGCGTGGGTTTGTCCGTCGAGCCCTCGTGGAGGGCAAAGAGTTCCTGGGCCATGGCCAGCGCATCGACGCGGCCTTCGGCAGAGAGCTTTTTAAGTTGCACGCTGGGCGCGTGCAACAGCTTGTTGGTCAGGCCGCGCGCCAGCTGGGCGAGTACTTCTTCGGGGTTACCGCCGTTGGCCAGCAGGCGCTGGGCTTTTTGCAGTTCCTCATCGCGCAACCGCTCGCTCTGCTGGCGGTAGGCCTTGAGCACGTCCACCGCAGCCAGCTCGCGCAGGCGCGCCATGAAATCATCGGCACCGAGATTGACCAGCTCTTCGGCGGCCTGTGCTGCACCCTGGCGGCTCTTGAGGTTTTCGGCGACGACTTCGTGCAGGTCGTCGACCGTATAAAGATAGACGTCGTCCAGCTCGCCCACCTGCGGCTCGATGTCCCGCGGCACAGCGATGTCGACCATGAAGATCGGCTTGTGCCGGCGCTGCTTCAGCGCGCTCTCGACCGCGCCCTTGCCGAGAATCGGCAACTGGCTGGCGGTGGAACTGATGACGATGTCACTGTTGGCCAGTTCCTGCGGGATGTCCGCCAACAGCACGGCATGGGCACCGAACTGCTCGGCGAGGATACTGGCGCGTTCGAGCGTGCGGTTGGCGACGACGATCCGCTTGACCCCCTGCTCATGCAAGTGGCGGGCGACCAGGGTGATGGTTTCGCCGGCACCGATCAGCAGGGCCTGGCTGCGGCCCAGGTCGGCGAAGATCTGCTTGGCCAGGCTGACGGCGGCGAAGGCGACCGAGACCGGGTTCTCACCGATGGCGGTGTCAGTGCGCACCTGCTTGGCGGCACTGAAGGTGGCCTGGAACAGACGCCCGAGCAACGGGCCGATGGTGCCGGCCTCACGGGCCACTGCGTAGGCCGATTTCATCTGGCCGAGGATCTGGGGCTCGCCCAGCACCAGCGAGTCGAGCCCGGAGGCGACACGCATCATGTGTTTGACCGCATCGTGCTCTTCGTGAACGTAGGCACTGGCACGCAGCTCGTCGAGGCTCAGGCGGTGGTAGGCGGCCAGCCATTGCAGCACGGCGTCGGCGCTGAGCTGGTCCTGCTCTATATAGAGCTCACTGCGGTTGCAGGTCGACAGGATCGCCGCCTCGCGGCTGGCGGTCAGTCGGCAGAGCTGCTGCAGGGCATCGACCAGCTGCTCGGGCGTAAACGCCACGCGCTCGCGTACGTCTACCGAGGCAGTCTTGTGGTTGATACCGAGGGCGAGAAAGGCCATGCAAGGTCGCTGGTTGGGACGGGAAGCCGATAATTGTCCTACTTCGCAGGATTCAGGACAACCACCGTTCGCTATTGTCGTGATGAGCCTGGGCTATCGTGAGGCCTGCAGGCATGGCCCGAACCCGGCCAGGCATCTGCCGCAAACACTTGTGACAGTCGGCCTGGCCCCGAACATCACGCGCTCAGCGCGGTCACACACTTCGCGGGTGGGTTTGCCCCCGCGCTTGTGTCATCATGCTCCGACCGCCGGTTAGTCCACCAAAGCCTCTATGAACAGACCCTACGCATTGCTGCTTGCCTTCGCCCTGCTCCAGGGCTGCCAGAGCCTGATCCCGCACAAGAGCGAGGATCAGCAAGCTGTTGCCGAAGCCGACAAGCCCGAGGCGAAAACCCCTGTGGTGTATGGATCGTTCAAACAGGACACGCTCTACAGCCTGCTGGTGGCTGAACTTGCCGGCCAGCGCAACCGCTTCGACATTGCCCTGGCCAACTATGTCGACCAGGCACAGAAAACCCAGGACCCGGCCGTCTCCGAGCGTGCCTACCGCATCGCCGAGTACCTCGGGGCCGATGAACCGGCCCTCGACACCGCGCTGATCTGGGCCCGCAACGACCCGCAGAACCTCGACGCCCAGCGCGCCGCGGCGATCCAGCTGGCCCGCTCCGGCCGCTACGACGACGCCATGGCCTACATGGAGAAAGTGCTCCAGGGCCAGGGCGATACCCACTTCGACTTCCTCGCCCTGTCTGCCGCCGAAACCGACCAGAGCACCCGCGACGGGCTGATGCAAAGCTTCGACCGCCTGCTGGTCAAGTACCCGGACAACAGCCAACTGGTCTTCGGCAAGGCCCTGCTGCTCAACCAGGACGGCAAGACCGAACAGGCACTCGAACTGCTCGAAAGCCATCCGCCACGCAATGGCGAAGTCGCGCCGATCCTGCTGCGCGCGCGCCTGCTCCAGGCCCTGGACCGTGGCGGCGAAGCACTGCCACTGCTGCGCGGGGCGATTCGCGACAATCCGGACGACAAGCGCCTGCGCATCACGTATGCCCGCACGCTGGTCGAACAGGACCGCATCACCGACGCCAAGGCCGAGTTCGAAAGCCTGCTGCAACAGTACCCGGATGACGACGAACTGCGTTATTCGCTGGCGCTGGTGAGCATGGAGAACAAGAACTGGGACGAGGCCGAAGGCTACCTGCAAGAGATGGTCGAGCGCGACAGCAACGTCGACGCCGCGCACCTGAACCTCGGGCGCATTCGCGAAGAACGCGGCCTCCCGGCAGCGGCCCTGCGCGAATACGCGCTGGTCGGCCCAGGCCCGGACTACCTGGCCGCGCAATTGCGCCAAGCCGATATCCTGATCGCCAACGGCCGCAGCGCCGAGGCCTCGCGCCACCTGGCCGAAGCCCGCGAAGCACAGCCCGACTATGCGATCCAGCTCTACCTCATCGAGGCCGAAACCCTGGGCAACAATGGCAAGGAAGCCCAGGCCGACCAGGTACTGCAGCAGGCCATCAAGCGTTACCCCGACGATCTCAACCTGCTCTACACCCGCGCCATGCTGGCTGAAAAGCGCGACGACCTGCCGCAGATGGAAAAAGACCTGCGCGCCATCATCGCCCGCGAACCGGAAAACGCGATGGCCCTCAACGCCCTGGGCTACACCCTGGCCGACCGCACCACACGCTATGGCGAAGCAAAAGCACTGATCGACAAAGCCCACCAGCTCACCCCGGACGATCCAGCAGTGCTCGACAGCCTGGGCTGGGTCAATTATCGCCTGGGCAACCTGGACGAGGCCGAGCGCCTGTTGCGCCAGGCGCTCGAGCGCTTCCCCGACCATGAAGTCGCCGCCCACCTCGGCGAGGTGCTGTGGGCCAACGGCAAGCGCCGCGAAGCGCGCCAGGTCTGGGCCAAGGCCTTCGCCGAACAACCCGACAGCCCTATCCTGCGCAAGACCGTCCTGCGCCTGACCGGATCCGAGAACCTTTAAATCATGCGTTTGCGTCATCTCATCACCTTCACCCTGATCGCCCTGCTCACCGGCTGCGCCGGTTTCGGCACCCGTGAAGCCGTCCAAGGCAAGGGCAGCCCGCAACAGTGGCGCGAGCACAAGCAACAGCTGAGCACCCTCGACGGCTGGCAGATCAACGGCAAGGTCGGCATCCGCGCCCCGCGTGACTCGGGCAGCGGCACGCTGTTCTGGCTGCAGCGCCAGGACTACTACGACATTCGCCTGGCTGGGCCCCTGGGTCGCGGCGCCGCACGCCTGACCGGCCGCCCCGGCGGCGTGGTGCTGGAAGTGGCCAATCAGGGCCGTTACGAGGCAGCGACCCCCGAAGCCATGCTCGAAGAGCAGCTCGGTTGGCGCCTGCCGGTATCGCATCTGGTCTGGTGGGTGCGCGGTCTTCCGGCCCCGGACAGCAAGAGCCAACTGACCCTCGACGGCGACAGCCGCCTGGCCCGCCTCACCCAGGACGGCTGGGAAGTCGAATACCTGAGCTACATCGAACAGAACGGCTACTGGCTGCCCGAGCGCCTGAAGCTGCACGGCGAAAACCTCGACGTCACCCTGGTGGTCAAGGACTGGCAACCCCGCCAGCTGGGACACTGATCCGATGCAAAGGCTCACCCTGCCCGCCCCGGCCAAGCTCAACCTGTGGCTGCACATTACCGGCCGACGCGACGACGGCTATCACGAGCTGGAAACCGTGTTTCAGTTCCTCGACCACGCCGACCAGCTGAGCTTCGAGCTGCGTGACGATGGCCTGATCCGCCTGAACACCGAGATCGCCGATGTCCCCCACGACAGCAACCTGATCGTGCGCGCAGCGCGCAAGCTGCAGGAACAGTCCGGCGCACAGCTGGGTGTCGACATCTGGCTCGACAAGGTCCTGCCCATGGGCGGCGGTATCGGTGGCGGCAGTTCCGATGCGGCCACTACCCTGCTCGCCCTGGATCATCTGTGGCAGCTCGACTGGCCGGTCGACCGCCTGGCTGCGCTGGGGCTGACACTGGGGGCCGATGTGCCGGTGTTCGTACGTGGTCATGCCGCCTTCGCCCAAGGCGTGGGCGAACAGCTGACCCCGGTCGATCCGGAAGAACCCTGGTATGTCGTGCTGGTGCCGCAAGTGTCTGTCAGCACAGCGGAAATTTTTTCGCATCCAGAGTTGACACGTGATTCCCTCCCCCTTAAGATGCGCCCCGTTCCCGAGGGAAACAGTCGAAATGACTGCCAACCGGTGGTAGAGCAACGTTATCCAGAAGTTCGCAATGCGCTGAATTCGCTGGGTAAATTTACGGAAGCTCGAATGACCGGCACTGGAAGTTGCGTGTTTGGGGCCTTCCCAAGCAAAGCCGAAGCTGATAGAGTTCTGGCCCTTCTTTCAGAGACCCAAGCAGGGTTTGTGGCAAAAGGAAGCAATGTTTCGATGTTGCATCGCAAGCTGCAAAGTCTGATCAAGAAGTCGAGCGCATAAGCGTTCGCAGCAACAGATACAGGGGCGTCGCCAAGCGGTAAGGCAGCAGGTTTTGATCCTGCCATGCGTTGGTTCGAATCCAGCCGCCCCTGCCATTTTCCTTATACTCATCCAGGTTACCCTCAGCCTTCAGGTACTGCGCGTGTCCAAGATGATGGTCTTCACGGGGAATGCCAACCCCGATCTGGCTCGGCGTGTCGTACGTCAGCTGCATATCCCACTGGGTGATGTTTCTGTCGGTAAATTCTCCGACGGCGAAATCAGCACTGAGATTAATGAAAACGTCCGCGGTAAAGACGTCTTTATCATTCAGCCGACCTGCGCTCCGACCAACGATAATCTGATGGAACTGGTAGTGATGGCCGACGCCTTCCGCCGCTCCTCAGCTTCCCGAATCACCGCCGTGATTCCTTACTTCGGATACGCCCGCCAGGATCGCCGTCCGCGTTCGGCACGTGTAGCCATCAGCGCCAAAGTCGTCGCTGACATGCTCACTGTCGTGGGTATCGACCGTGTTCTCACCGTCGACCTGCACGCTGACCAGATCCAGGGTTTCTTCGATATTCCTGTCGACAACATCTACGGTTCGCCCGTACTGGTCGACGATATCGAAGACCAGCGTTTCGATAATCTCATGATCGTCTCCCCCGACATCGGTGGTGTGGTGCGTGCACGCGCCGTCGCCAAGTCGCTGGGTGTCGACCTGGGTATCATCGACAAACGCCGCGAGAAAGCGAACCACTCCGAGGTGATGCATATCATCGGCGACGTCGAAGGGCGCACCTGCATCCTGGTAGACGACATGGTCGACACCGCCGGCACCCTGTGCCACGCGGCCAAGGCCCTGAAAGACCACGGCGCTGCCAAGGTCTACGCCTATTGCACTCACCCGGTTCTGTCGGGTCGTGCGATCGAGAACATCGAGAAGTCGGTGCTCGACGAGCTGGTGGTGACCAACACCATCCCGCTGTCCGCCGCTGCTCAAGCCTGTGACCGTATCCGCCAACTGGATATAGCACCGGTAGTCGCTGAAGCGGTCCGCCGCATCAGCAACGAAGAATCGATCAGCGCGATGTTCCGCTAAGCGGAACGCACGCTGACGAAAAGCGCCCCGCCCCGGCATCGATGTCGGGGCGGGGCTTTTTTGCCATCCCCGTCCGGCGCTGGTCGCAAACGCCCTCGGGGGGCTATTTTGGAGAAACAAAATGACTGATTTCACCCTGAACGCCCAAGCGCGTACTGACCTGGGGAAAGGTGCGAGCCGCCGCCTGCGTCACTCGCTGAACATCCCTGCCGTTGTCTACGGTGGTAACAAGGACGCCGAGTCCCTGACCATCCTGGCCAAGGAAATCACCAAGCTGTTCGAAAACGAAGCTGCCTTCAGCCACGTTCTGGAACTGAACGTCGACGGCAAGAAGCAGAACGTCATCGTCAAGGCCCTGCAGCGCCACCCGGCCAAAGGCTTCATCATGCACGCCGACTTCGTTCGCGTCGTTGCTGGCCAGAAGCTGACCGCCAAGGTTCCGGTTCACTTCGTTGGTGAAGAAGCCCCGGTCAAGAAAGGCGGCGAGATCTCCCACGTAGAATCCGAGATCGAAGTTTCCTGCGAAGCCAAGGACCTGCCTGAGTTCATCGAAGTCGACCTGTCCAAGGCCGAAATCGGCACCATCATCCACCTGTCGGACCTGAAAGCTCCGAAAGGCGTAGAGTTCGTCGCTCTGGCCCACGGTGATGACAAAGCCGTTGCCAACGTTCACGCTCCACGCGTGTCCGCTGAAGCTGCTGAAGAAGGCGCTGCCGAGTAATCCACTCGCACGCCGGCGTTGATCGGGTTACAGTGCCGCGCGCACCGTAACCCACCAACTCCAAGGAAAGAGCCCCTGACGTGACCGCCATCCAGTTGATCGTCGGCCTGGGTAACCCCGGCCCCGAATACGAACAGACCCGGCATAACGCAGGGGCTCTTTTCGTTGAACGCATTGCCAGCGCCCAGCGCGTTTCGCTGTCCGCTGACAAAAAGTATTTTGGCCTGACGGCTAAGTTCAGCCATCAGGGCAACGATGTTCGCCTGCTGATTCCCACCACCTACATGAACCGCAGCGGCCAGTCCGTGGCGGCATTGGCCAATTTCTTCCGTATCAAGCCGGAAGCGATCCTGGTGGCACATGACGAACTCGACCTGCCTCCCGGCGTCGCCAAGCTCAAGCGTGGCGGCGGGCATGGCGGGCATAACGGCCTGCGCGACATCATCGCGCAGCTCGGTAACCAGAACGACTTCCACCGCCTGCGGCTTGGCATTGGCCACCCGGGCGACGCCAAACTGGTCTCCAACTTCGTCCTGGGCCGCGCGCCGCGCGCCGAGCAGGAGAAGCTCGACGCCAGCATCGATTTTGCCCTCGGCGTGCTGCCGGACGTGCTGGCCGGCGACTTCGCCAAGGCCATGCGCGAACTGCACAGCCAGAAGGCCTGACTTTCTAGAAAGGGGAATTCCCATGGGTTTCAATTGCGGCATCGTCGGCCTGCCCAACGTCGGCAAGTCCACCCTGTTCAACGCCCTGACCAAATCCGGTATCGCGGCGGAGAACTTCCCCTTCTGCACCATCGAGCCGAACAGCGGCATCGTGCCAATGCCCGACGCACGCCTGGCGGCGCTGGCCGAGATCGTCAAGCCGAACCGCATCCTGCCGACCACCATGGAATTCGTCGACATCGCGGGCTTGGTCGCCGGCGCCTCCAAGGGTGAAGGCCTGGGCAACAAGTTCCTCGCCAACATCCGCGAGACCGACGCCATCGCCCACGTGGTGCGCTGCTTCGAAGACGAGAACGTGATCCACGTCTCCAACAGCGTCGACCCCAAGCGCGACATCGAGATCATCGACCTCGAACTGATCTTCGCCGACCTCGACAGCTGCGAAAAGCAACTGCAGAAGGTCGCTCGCAACGCCAAGGGCGGCGACAAGGAGGCCCTGGCACAGAAGGCCTTGCTGGAAAAGCTGATCCCGCACTTCACCGAAGGCAAGCCTGCGCGCAGCCTGATGAAGCACATGGCTGACGATGAAAAGGCCGCGATCCGTGGCTTCCACCTGCTGACCAGCAAGCCGGTCATGTACATCGCCAACGTTGCCGAGGACGGCTTCGACAACAACCCGCACCTGGACGTGGTGAAAGCCATCGCCGAGGAAGAAGGCGCGGTCGTGGTGCCGGTGTGCAACAAGATCGAAGCGGAGATTGCCGAGCTGGAAGACGGTGAGGAGAAGGACATGTTCCTCGAGGCCCTGGGCCTTGAAGAGCCTGGCCTGAACCGCGTGATCCGCGCCGGCTACGAGCTGCTCAACCTGCAGACCTACTTCACCGCCGGTGTACAGGAAGTCCGCGCCTGGACCGTCCGCGTTGGCGCCACCGCCCCGCAAGCGGCCGGTGTCATCCACACCGACTTCGAGAAGGGCTTCATCCGCGCCGAAGTGGTCGCCTATGACGACTTCATCCAGTTCAAGGGTGAAAGCGGAGCCAAGGAAGCCGGCAAGTGGCGCCTGGAAGGCAAGGACTACATCGTCAAGGACGGCGATGTGATGCACTTCCGCTTCAACGTCTGATCGCGCTGCAGGAGCATTCGGTACGCCGTCTCACTCCGAGCCAATAAAAAACCGCGCCCTTGCGCGGTTTTTTATTGGCTGTGCAAGCCTTAATAGTCAACGGGTGCCGGCTGACTGAACATCATGGCCACTGTTAATGCAACTGGAATTGACAAGTCCAATCCAACCTCTTTATCCCGCCCACATCAACCACCATCATCGACATACGGTGTGCCCCACGGCCTCAAGGACCCGCTCATGTCGATAACAAAAACCCTCAGCCCTGCCCTGCTTGCCATGTCGCTGGTCACGGCAAAGCCCGCTTCGGCAAGCGACACCGCGATTCAGCCCGTCACCTCGCCTCTGCAACTGTTCGTGACCCTGCCGGTCAAGCCCGACCACCTCGAACGCTTCCTGGCCACCATGCACAAGGAAGTGGCCGGTGCGCGCTCCGAAGCGGGCAACGTCGCGTTCGATGTCTACGAAGACGCGCAGCATCCCAGCCGCCTGTACCTGTTCGAGCATTGGCACACTGCCGAGTCGTTGGCCTCGCATACCAAGCAGCCTTACTACAAGGCGATCCGCGCCCAGGAGGCCGATGACCTGGGCGGCACGGTCGAGGAACGCAAACTGCGGGAGCTCTCCCCCGCCGCGCCTGCACGGTCTAAGGCCCCCGCCCAGTACAGCGTGTTGAGCACACTGCATCTGGCGCCAGGCAAGTTCGAACAACTCGCCACCCAGTTCGCGGCTCAGGCTGGGGCGATTCGCAGCGCCAAGGGTAATCTGGGGCTGGCGCTCTATCAGGATGAGGAAAAGCCCGATGAGCTGCTGCTGATCGAACGCTGGAGCGACCGCACCGCCCATGACGCCAGCGCCTCTTCGCCGGCCGCTCGACGGCTCCTGGCCTCGCTGAACGAGGTGACTGACACGCAGGTGCTGCAATTGCGCCTGATCGATCGCTCCACTGCCGACCATTGACGCAAGCAACGCTGCGAGGGCCCGAACATGACCAGCATTCCCCGCGACACCCCGTCATCCGCCCGCAATCTTCAGGCACGCCTGGAGCCGGTGTTCTACGCCCTGCTGCGCGGTGTACTGGGCATCGTCATGTTCACCCACGGGCTGCCCAAGCTGCAGGGTGACTCACATGGCTCGATGGCCGATCCGATGGCCAGCTCGACCCACCTCATCGGCAACGTGATGGGCCTGCCGTTCGCTACCGAACTGGCGTTTCTGGTGATGCTGCTGGAAACCGTCGGCGCGCTGATGCTCGTCGTCGGCGTGCTGACCCGGCCCGTTGCCCTGGCCATGGCCGCGGAGATGGTCGGGATCAGCTACGCCCTCGGTCCAACCTGGCCGTGGGTGGACCGGGGCATCGAATACCCGGTCATTCTCGGCAGCCTGGCGTTGTACATGGCCATCCGGGGCGGCGGACGCTTTGCCTTGGACCACAAGTTGTGGCACGGGCGCTAAGTGCAACGCGGCCCGTTCAGGCAACGCTCGCCCCCCCACCTGGCGCCTGGTCCACCGCCTGCAACAACTCGATGAACGCCTCGGCCTGGGGCGACAGCACATGACGGCGCAGGCTCACCACGCCGTCACGAATCTGCAGGGCTTCAAGGTCCGGTGAGATGTCCACCGGCTTGAGCTGATGCAATCTAGCCCCCTCCTCTGCCGCCAGACTCAGTTGCAGCTGTGATGCACAGCCGATGGCATCGGACTGCAGGACGATATCCAGCAACGGCCGCCCGTTCTCGCACTCCACCGCCGGCAGGTAATCACGACGCCCCGAGTACTGCAGCACGAGGCTGCGCACACCGAAGGAGCACACCATCGGGAAGACGAGCAGTTGCTCGCGGGTAACACCTTCCTGGGTTGCCAGTGGATGGTCGTGACGGCAGAAAAAGCACCAGCTGCGCGGCTGCAACTGACGGATGCGGTAGTTGGGGTCGAGCTCGAAGCTTTGCGAACTGGCGATGAAAAACTCGATTTCTTCGGCCATCAAGCGCCTGTTGAGGTTTTCACGGGTATCGACGACGAAATGCGCGTTGACCTGCGGTTGCAAGGCGATGAAGCGCGCCAGCGTGCGCGGCACCAGGCCGGCAGCCGGTGCCGGAGCGCAGCCGAAGTACAGCATGTCGCGATCAGCGCTGTTGAGACGGCTGATCTTCTCACCGAGCTCTTGCGCCTTGCCGAGGATGTCCAGTGCATACGACAGCAGCAGTTGCCCCTGTGCTGTCGGCGGCAATCCCTTTTGCTCGCGCTCTAACAGCTTGCAGCCGGCCTGATGCTCGAGGGCCTGGATGCTGCGGCTGAAGGCCGGCTGCGAGAGGCTCACGGCCTGTGCCGCGAGGGAAAAACTCCGGTGATTCATCAAGGCAACGAAATGCCGGAGATTCCTCAGCTCGTAATGCATTTGATGCATGACCTCTTTTGCAAAAAGCAATTGTGTATGCGGGTGGGGGATCTTAGTCTTAAAGAACCAAAACAAACAAATATTTATATTTTAATAACTTTCTGGAATATTAACTGCCGTTACTCCGGATGCAGCAGGACAGCCACCATGAGTATTGCGAAAGAAGACACTTCAGCAACTGAACGCGAATACAGCGCCGATGTGCTGGTAATCGGTGGCGGCCCAGCCGGCGCGTGGGCGGCGATCGGCGCTGCCGCAAAGGGCGCCAAGGTCATTCTGGTCGACAAAGGCTATTGCGGCGCCTCCGGGGCTACTGCGCCCTCCGGCACTGCCGTGTGGTGTGTGGCGCCAGAGGCCGAAGCCCGCAGGGTCGCCAAAGCCAGCCGCTATGCCATGGGCGGCGAGCTGGCCGAGCCGCAGTGGATGGATCGCGTCCTGGAGCAGACCTGGCGCAATCTGGAGTTGCTCGCCGAATGGGGCTATCCGTTTCCGGTGGACGAACAGGGCCGCCAGCGTTGGGTATCGCTGCAGGGCCCCGAGTACATGCGCCTGATGCGCAAGCGGGTCAAGCAGGCGGGTGGGCGCATTCTCGATCACAGCCCGGCGCTGGAACTGCTGGTCGATGAGCACGGCCAGGTCAGCGGCGCCACCGGCATCAGCCGGCAGAAGCAGCAGCGCTGGAGCGTGCGTGCCGGGGCAGTAGTGCTGGCCACCGGCGGCGTGGCTTTTCTCAGCAAGGCGCTGGGCTGCAATGTGCTGACGGGCGACGGCCACCTGATGGCTGCCGAAGCAGGCGCGGAGTTTTCCGGGATGGAGTTCTCCAATGCCTACGGCCTGGGGCCAGCCTTCGCCTCGGTGACCAAGTCGGCGCTGTACTCCTGGGCCACGTTCTACCATGCCGATGGACGTGAGATCGAAGGGGCAGGCTCGGCGCGTGGTCGCGGCGTGATCGCCAAGACCTTGATGAACGAGCCGGTGTTCGCCTGCATCGACCGCGCCGATGCCTCTACCCGCCAATGGATGCGCTCGGCGCAACCGAACTTCTTCCTGCCCTTCCAACGCATGGGGCTCGATCCGTTCAGCGATCGCTTCCCGGTGACCTTGCGCCTGGAAGGCACCGTGCGCGGCACCGGCGGCCTGCGTATCTGCAACGACCAGTGCGCCACCTCGGTACCCGGGCTGTATGCCGCTGGCGATGCTGCAACTCGCGAACTCATCTGCGGCGCCTTCACCGGCGGCGGCAGCCGTAACGCCGCCTGGGCGCTGTCCTCCGGGCTATGGGCCGGGGCCGGGGCCGCCGAATTCGCCCGCGACCAGCGCAGCAGCGCCATGCGCCGCCTGCTACAGTCCGGTACGGTCGGGCTGCGAGGGCAAGGCAAGCATGCCTTCGACCCGGAAGCGACGATCCGCGCCGTCCAGGCCGAAGTCTTCCCGTACGAACGCAACTGGTTCCGCCAGGGCGAGCGACTCGACGCTTCGCTTGGCCGCCTCGACCCGCTGTGGCAGCAGCTGCGCCAGGCCGCGCCCGCCAGCCCCGAACACCTGCTGCGCGCCCGTGAAGCGGCCGCCCTGCTCGCCACCTCACGCTGGATGTACCGCAGCGCTTTGGCACGCACCGAAAGCCGGGGCATGCACCGGCGCGACGATCATCCCCGGCTCGACCCCGAGCAGCGTCACCGCCTCATCAGCGGCGGCCTCGACGAGGTCTGGACCGCTCGCGAAACACTCGGCCCCGCCGACCACAGCCTGCTGCCGGAGAAAGCCGCATGATCGAACTGATCAGTGCCGACCGCTGCACCGGCTGCAACATCTGCGTCCTGGTATGCCCGACCGACGTGTTCGAAGCGGTGCCCGGCCAGGCACCGCTGATCGCGCGGCAATCCGAGTGCCAGACCTGCTTCATGTGCGAGGTCTACTGCCCGGAAGATGCGCTGTTCGTCTCGCCACTGGCCGATGAACAGGCCGCAGTGGACGAACAGCAACTGACCGCACAGGGCTTGCTCGGCGGTTACCGCGAAGCACTCGGCTGGGGCAAGGGACGTCACTCGACCGCTGCCCTCGACGAAAGCTACCAGTTCATCAAAGGCATCTAGAGGCTGTCGCCGCGGGATCACCTGCGCCGTTTCAGGCCGTCCATGCCGGCGGGCAACTGGGCATCGGGGAAGTGCGTCGAGAGCGTCGTCTCGCGCCACTGCTCCAGCTCTTCGGCACGCGCGCGCTCGTCGAGCCCATAAACGTACAACGCATCGCCGCCGAGCAGCAGGCGCAACGGCAGGTCGTCGCGGCGCGACAACTGCACGATCAGTTCGGCGATCTTCTGCGGGTCACCCACTTCGTTGCCACCGTAGCCCGCCAGCAGGCGCAGCACATGGCCGACGGTCACATCGTAGCCTTCCAGCATGCCCTCGAGCGGACGCTTGGCCTCGCTCGCCCAGTCGGTGCGCATGCCACCGGGCTCGAGGGTGCAGACCTGTATGCCCAGCGGCGTGACTTCCTTGGCCACCACATCGCTGAAACCGCCCACCGCCCACTTGGCCGCCTGGTAGGCCGAAAGGCCGGGCGTCGAGGTGCGCCCCCCCACTGAAGACACCTGGAAGATATGGCCGCTACGCTGCTTGCGCATCACCGGCAGAACTGCACGCGTCAGGTTGACGACACCGAACAGGTTGGTCTCGACCTGCGCACGAAAGTCATCCGCAGCCATCTGCTCGAACGGCACGGTATGGCCATAACCCGCATTGTTGACCAGCACATCGAGGCGGCCAAAGGCATCGAGCGCAAGTTGCACCGCCTCCTGCGCGGCCTGCTCGTCGGTGACGTCCAGGGCGACGACCCGCACCTGCTGCTCGCCGTACTGCGCCACCAGATCGTCCAGGCGCCGTGGGTCACGGGCGCCAGCGACCAGAACATCGCCGTTGCGCAGTACTGCTTCACTGATGGAGCGACCCAGGCCACGGGCCGCACCGGTTACAAGCCAGACTTTGGACATGATTCGACTCCTTCGTCGATGCGTATGAGTGATTAATCACTCATTTAAAAGGTATAAAAAAACCTGTCAGCGCCCTCCTAGGGCCGCCCACAGGGCATTGAATCCAGCCGTACGATAAGCCTCGGCCTGATCGGGTGACTGCTTGATGAACTCCATGGCTGTCTCGGCCATGGACACGAACATCGCGCCATAGAACGCCTGTGCCTGCTCTGCCGGCAACCCGCTGGAAGCGGTGCGCTCGCGCAGCAGTGCCCCCACCTCATCGAAACCCTCGCTGCCTGCGGCACGGTGCTCGGCATCGATGCGTCCGCTGACACTCAACTGGCGCAGAGCCTCGCGTGCCGCAGGGCTACCGATACCCCAGTCGACGTAACCGTTCCAGGCATGTCGAATAGCGGCTTCGGCCGTCGCGTTACGGGGAAAGTCAGCCATCATGGCCAGGCGCAGACCGGCCTTCAGCTCCAGGTACAAGGCGTTGAGCAACACATCCTTGTTTTCGAAGTAGGTGAACACTGTCCCCTCGGCCACACCCGCCAGCCGCGCAATGCGCGCGGTAGTGGCACTCAGGCCATCCTCGGCGAGCGCCTGGCTGGCGGCGGCGAGGATGGCGTTGCGCTTGTCGTGACTGCGGGGACGGGCCATGGCGATGCGGACACTTAACTGAGTGAGCGCTCAATCATATTCGTATTCGCCTCGAACGCAAGCCCTCCCGACCTGCGGTACCCTTGCCGACCCAGCGCAAAGAGTACCGCAGCGTCATCGATCAGCCGTTGCGGAACAGGAAGCTGTAGGCGTTGAGCGCCGGCACGCCGCCCAGGTGCGCATACAGTACCCGCGAACCCTCGGGGAACTCCCCATCACGCACCCTACCGATCATCCCCGCCATCGACTTGCCTTCGTACACAGGGTCGGTCAGCACACCCTCCAGTCGACCACACAGGCGGATCGCCTCCAGCGTGCCCTCGTTCGGCAGCCCATATTCGGGATAGGCATAGCGGGTATCGAGCACTACATCGTCCTCGGTGATCTCGCGGCCCAGGTCCACCAGCTCGGCGGTGTGACGAGCGATGCGCAGGATCTGTGCCTTGGTCTGCTCCGGCTTGGCTGACGCGTCGATGCCGATCACCCGCTGCGAGCGGCCATCGGCGGCAAAACCGACCACCATGCCCGCCTGGGTGCTGCCGGTGACCGAACAGACCACGATGTAGTCGAACTTGAAGCCCAGCTCCGCCTCCTGCTGGCGCACCTCTTCGGCAAAGCCGACAAAGCCCAGCCCGCCGTAGGGATGCTCGGAGCACCCTGCCGGAATCGGGAACGGCTTGCCGCCCTTGGCGCGAACATCAGCCATTGCCTGCTCCCAGCTGGGGCGGATACCGATGTCGAAGCCCGCGCTGTCGAGCCGCACATCGGCGCCCATGATGCGCGACATCTCGATATTGCCGACGCGGTCATACACAGCGTCGGAGTAGTTCACCCAGTTTTCCTGCACCAGCACGCACTTCATGCCCAGGTGCGCTGCCACTGCGGCGACCTGACGCGTCTGGTTCGACTGGATGCCGCCGATCGACACCAAGGTGTCACAGCCTTGTGCGAGCGCTTCAGGGATCAGGTATTCGAGCTTGCGTGTCTTGTTGCCACCAAAAGCCAGGCCGCTGTTGCAATCCTCGCGCTTGGCATAGAGCTCGACCTTGCCGCCCAAGTGGGCACTCAAGCGCTTGAGCGGGGTGATTGGGGAGGGTCCGAAGGTCAGCGGATAACGCGTGTAGCGACTCAGATTCATGGCTGTGCTCCCAATTGCGAAACGCGCGGATCGCGGGCTCCGATAGCGTCAATGCTAGGGAGGTTGGCCAAAAAACGGGTTGCAAGTTTTCCCTGAATTTCAAGCTATTGTTTTATTGAAAAATGATTTCACATCACTTTGTTGTGAGGCTCAAGCATTGAAAGCAACAAATGAACGCGAGCAAAAAAAGCCGTCACTGTCCGGCCCGCCACAGCTAGACCGTATCGACCGCGCGATCCTGCGCGCCCTGCAGCAGGACGCCTCGATCGCCAACGTGGCCTTGGCCGACAAGGTCAAGCTCAGCGCCCCGGCCTGCCTGCGACGGGTCGAACGCTTGAAGCAGGCGGGGTTGATCAAGGGCATCGTCGCCCTACTGGACAGCGAACGTCTCGATGCTGGGATGGTGGTACTGATCGGCGTGGTGCTCGACCGCTCCACCCCGGAATCCTTCGCCGCGTTCGAAGCGGCCGCGCAGAAGGTCTCCGGGTGCATGGAGTGCCATGTGGTGACGGGGGAGTTCGACTACTTCATGTTGCTGCGCACACGCGACAGCCAAAGCTTCAACCGCCTGCACGCCGAACAGTTGCTGTACCTGCCAGGAGTACGCCAGATCCGTTCGTTCATGGGCTTGCGCCAGGTGCTCTCGACGACACGAATCGTGTTGTAGAGGGGAGATTGCGCTGTTCTTTTCGCCCGCAAGCCCGCGAAGAGAACAGCGCAATCGGTGATCAACACGCCCAAGGCACTGGCGCCTCAGCCTCGATGCCATAGCGCGCGATGGCCTCGGCACACCGCTGGCGTTGCAACACACCTTCATCGGCCAGGCTCGAAAGCGCCGCCAGCACGATCTGGCGGCTGTCGACCTCGAAGAAGCCACGCAGTTGCTCACGACTGTCGCTGCGCCCGAAGCCATCGGTGCCCAAGGCAACGAAACGATCCTGCACATACGGCGCAACCAGGTGCGGCCAGGCGCAGACATAATCGGTCGCGGCGATCACCGGCGCGCCCTTGGGCAGGCACTGCACCAAGTGACTGGCCCGCGCCGGCTCCTGCGGATGCAGCCGGTTCCAGCGCTCCACCTCCCGTGCCTCGCGCGCCAGCTCGCTGAAACTGGTGGCGCTGAACACTTCGCAGGCCACGCCCCAGTCCTGCGCCAACAGGCGTGCCGCCGCCTGCACCTCGCGCAGGATCGTGCCTGAGCCCAGCAACCGTACCTTGCCAGTAGCCCCCTCCGGCATGTGTTGCTCCAGTCGGTAGAGCCCCCGGATGATGTCGCCTTCGACCCCGTCCGGCAGGCTTGGCTGTGGATAACTTTCGTTCATCAGGGTCACGTAGTAGAACGCGTCTTCCTGCGCTTCGAGCATGCGCCGCATGCCGTGGTCGAGGATCACCGCGAACTCACCGGCAAACGCCGGATCGTAGGCACGGCAGTTGGGCACGGTCGAGGCGATCAGCAGGCTGTGGCCGTCCTGGTGCTGCAGCCCTTCGCCACCCAGGGTGGTACGCCCAGCGGTAGCGCCCAGCAGGAAACCACGGGCGCGCTGGTCGGCGGCAGCCCAGATCAGGTCGCCGATGCGCTGGAAGCCGAACATCGAGTAGTAGATGTAGAACGGCAGCATCGGCAGGCCATGGGCGGAATAACTGGTGGCCGCCGCCACCCACGAGCTGATCGCCCCCGCCTCGCTGATGCCTTCTTCAAGGATCTGCCCGTCCAGCGCCTCGCGGTAGCAGAGGATCGAACCGATGTCTTCGGGCTCGTAGCGCTGGCCGACGCTGGAATAGATACCGATCTGCTTGAACAGGTTGGCCATGCCGAAGGTACGCGCCTCGTCGGCGACGATAGGCACTACCCGCGGCCCGAGCTGGCGGTCCTTGAGCAGCCCGCCGAGCATGCGCACGAAGGCCATGGTGGTGGACATTTCCTTGCCATCGGCCTGGGTGGCGAACGCCGCGTAGCTGGCCAGCGCCGGCACCGGCAGCCCCTCGGCCTGGCGTGGTCGCGACGGCAGGTAACCGCCCAGTGCCTGGCGACGTGCATGCAGGTAGCGCATCTCGTGGCTGTCGTCGGCGGGCTTGTAGAAGGCCAGGGACTCGGTCTGCTCATCGCTCAATGGCAGGTTGAAGCGATCGCGGAAGGCCATGAGTGCCTCGCGGTCGAGCTTCTTCTGCTGGTGCGTGGTCATCTTGCCCTGCCCCGCCTCACCCATGCCGTAGCCTTTCTTGGTCTGCGCCAATACCACGGTCGGGCGACCATCGCCTTGCTGGGCGGCATGGTAGGCGGCGTGGATCTTCACCATGTCGTGCCCCCCGCGCTTGAGCCGGTCGATCTGCTCGTCGCTCATGCCCTGGGCCATCCGGGCCAGCGCCTCGCTCTGGCCGAAGAAATGTTCGCGGTTGTAGCGCCCATCCTTGGCGGCGAAGGTCTGAAACTGCCCATCGACGGTAGCCGACAGCGTGCGCTCCAGCTCGCCGCTTGCGTCGCGGGCGAACAGGCCATCCCAATCCGATCCCCAGACCAGCTTGATCACCCGCCAGCCAGCACCGCTGAACAATGCCTCCAGTTCATCGATGATGCGCCCGTTACCACGTACCGGGCCGTCCAGGCGTTGCAGGTTGCAGTTGACCACCCACACCAGGTTGTCCAGGCGCTCGCGCGCCGCAAGAGTGAGCGCCGACATGCTTTCCGGTTCATCCATCTCGCCGTCGCCGAATACCCCCCACACGCGCCGCCCAGCGCCCTGACGCAGGCCCCGGTGTTCCAGGTAGCGCATGAAGCGCGCCTGGTAGATCGAACTGATCGGCCCGATGCCCATGGAGCCGGTGGGAAACTGCCAGAAATCAGGCATCAGCCAGGGATGTGGATAACTCGACAGGCCCTGCACATCGCGGCGCCGTGCAGTGATTTCCTGTCGATAGTGCTCCAGCTGCTCAACCTGCAAGCGGCCCTCGAGGAAGGCCCGGGCGTAGACACCCGGCGCCGAGTGCGGCTGGAAGAACACCAGGTCGCCAGTGCCCGGCGTATCGCCGCCACGGAAGAAGTGGTTGAAGCCGACCTCGAACAAGTCGGCAGCACTGGCGTAGCTTGCAATATGACCGCCCAGCTCACCGTAGGCCTGGTTGGCGCGCACCACCATGGCCAGCGCGTTCCAGCGCATGATCGAGGCCAGACGTTCCTCGGTCGCCAGATCGCCCGGAAAGGCCGGCTGCTGCTCGACGCCGATGCTGTTGATATAGGGCGTGCCATGCCCTGGCTGCCAGCCGACGGCATGATGCCGCGCCAGGGCCGCAAGCCTGTCGAGCAGAGCCCGCGTGCGCGGCGCGCCTTCGTGTTCGAGCAGCGACAGTAACGCGTCGCGCCACTCATCCAGGCCCTGGGTGTCGATGTCGTCCTCGGCGGACGGCTCGCGCAACGATCCTGCAGCGTGATGGATGCTCATGACAGCACTTGCACCTCGGTGTACTTGTTGGAGGGGGACGGTTTCAGACCGCCAGGAAGCGTTCCTCGAGAATTCGCTTGACCAGCATCCGCGCGACATCGACGACCTGCTCGACCTGTGTCACGGGCGAGCCCTGGCGATTGATCGCGGGATCGAGCTGCAGGCAGCGCAGCTCATGGCCACACACTGAGCCTAGCCATGCCAGGCGCACCTGCCCGTCGCTCTCGAGGTCCAGCAGGTAGCAACGCTTGGAGACCGCTCGCAACAGGGCGCTGGCCTCGCACGCCGACTCGGCGGCAAGCGTGCGCTGCCCATCACCTGCTGCCAGCCAGTTGGCCTGCAGGCCGTCCATGTCCTGCACGTGCAGATGGGCAACTTCGTTCCAGCCCTCAAGCGCAGCGTGCAACCCGATGCCCAGCATTTCTGGCGACGCTGCGCTGGACACCACCACCACCGCTACGTCCTGCGATGGCGCCTTCACCCACCTTGCGAATCTGGAAATCGCCAGCATGGCCTGCTCCCTCTCGTCGGGTCTGTGCGCATGAAACCTGCTCCAAAACGATACTCAGCGCACGATTGAATTTCATACCTATTCTTACCCTTGAACAGGAACAACCTTCCAAGCTTCAACCCCCAACTGAAGGCTATCCCGTCATGGCTTCGTAAAGCAGGCAATCATCCCGGCAGCCGCACAGACCTGACGGCAAGCGGGCTACATACCAGACCGAGGAAACGCGATGAAAGAGCCCGCCAAGCCCATCGAGGTCAACACCCACGAACGCAAGATCCTGCGTGCACTACAAGCCAACGGCCGAATCAGCAACGCGGAACTGGCGAAGAAAGTCGGGCTGAGCACCACCGCGTGCTGGAACCACACCAAACGGCTGTTCGATGCGGGCGTGATCAAGGGGGTGCATGCCCACGTCGATCCGAACGTGCTGCAGCAGGGCACCGTGGTGCTCATCGGCGTGGTGCTGGATCGCTCCACCCCCGAGAGCTTCGCCGCGTTCGAAGCGGCCGCGCGCAACCTGCAGCAAGTGCTGGAATGCTGGCTGGTGGCGGGGGATGTGGACTACTTCCTGAAGATCCGCGTGCGTGACCTGCCGGCCTTCAACCACCTGCACAATACGCAGATCATCGCCCTGCCTGGGGTGCGCCAAGTGCGCACGTTCTTCGTGCTCAACGAGGTAAAGTCCGGCGGTCTCATCTCGATCTGAGGCAACGCCACCCGCCTTGGTAAACCGTCCCAGGCGTGCATCCATTCCTTCTTTTTCGAGCTGTGCCCCGACGCTCTAATGCCGGGAGCGGTGCGTCGAAGACGCTCCGCTTCCCCCAGGAACGGAGCGTCCCATGCCACTCATCAACGCGTTCATGCAATTGCCAGGTCTGGCGGTGGCCTTGCTGTATACCGGGCTCGCCAGCGCACAGCCAGCCGACCCGCAGACCGAGACCCTGCAACTGGAAAGTCGTGCGGCACAGTGCGCACCACATCTGGAGAGTCTGGAGCGGCTGCTCGTCGACAGGATTAATGGCCTGGAGCCCGCGATGGGTGAAAGGCTACGGCAGATTCCCGAAATCGAACGTCGTATAGCACGCCTACGCCAGCAGCTGGACCAAGAGCGCCAGGACTACGAAAAACTGCCGTGGCGCCCAGAGCACCGCATACGTCTGGAAGCGCTTGAAAACGAAATCTGGAGCAACCAGAGCGCCATCCGTTCGACCCAGCTCGACGAGCGCAACCTGACGGTGATGAAACCGGCACTCAGCAGCACCCGCCAGCAACAGAGCGCCCTAATCCTGCAACTGGACGCATTCGCCGCCGCACGCCATGACTGTGAACACCCCCAACACAGCCCTCAGTGCTACGCAGAGGAGGTCGCACCGCTGCACCCTCTGCTGAAGTCGGCACTCGACGACACCCATGCGCTGCTCGAAACGCTCTGGTCACCGCTCAGCGACGTTGTCTTCTATTCGATGGCATGGATAGACGACTGCGCTGCAACAGCCCCCCCGGGATTCGGCCAACAGCCATCCCTCTAGTTCCACGCCCCCGCTGGATAGTTCCCCAAATCTCAGAAGAGGTCCACCATGTCTGAACTCACCCCATTCATCAGCCGCAGAGCCCTGATCGAAAAAAACATCCGTCAGGAACTGACAACCCATGGCGCATCCCAACCGTTGAGCCTGCCAACTGTCGACAGCCCGCTCGTGGCTCACTACGTGAACAGGATCGAAGGCTCCTATGACTCATCACGCGCGAAAATCGATACGGACCACGCCATCGAGCTGCTCTACATCGCCTACAACACCACGCCCCAGCGCAACGGCGAAATCCGCGTCAAGATCAACAGCATCATGGACAAGCTGCTCAAAGCACAGCAGGACAGCGAACGCCAGATCAGGGCCGCCAGTACTGCCGCCAGCCGTCTCACCCGAAAGCTCAACCGCGGCCTGACCGGCTGGACCGCCGCCAAGGAAACCGGTGACATCGCGCAGATCAAGCGCTTCGTAAACAAAGAACTGATGGACATGGCCAACGAGATCAAAAACTCGGCCATGGCGGTCAACGCGAGCCTGCAAACCATCGTCGACCGCTACGATGGCATCATCGATGACACCCACGAAGTGACCGCCAGCAGCGAGATGGCCTTGAGCACAACACTTGAGGCCAACGAAAAAGTTCGCCAGGAAATTCTTCAGCACAAGGCTCGCAGCAAACAACTGGAATCGCTGATAGCCGACATGCAACAACAGGTCAAGCGCTACGAGTCCCTCGCCCGCGACTATGCAGATCAAGCCAAGTCTTCCGAGGAGCGCGCCTTCTGGGCAGGCATGCTGCGTGGTGCTGCGCAGGTGATATCGGCCGCCATGCCACTGGCGGCCATGGCTGCCAGCGGCGGCAGCTCGTCTCTGGTCGCCGCGGCCTCAGTCGCCGCAGGCGTCGGAAAAGGCGCCAACGGTGCCCAGGGCAACGCCACTGGCGACCTCATCCGCCTGAAGAAAGAGCGCTCCGAGCATCGCGCCGAACTGGCGTTGATACAGGAGGAGGTGGACAAACTGCAGACGTCGATCTCAGGTTATCAGGCGCAGAAAGGCAAGGTGGCCGACACCGGCAAACTCAAGGTGCTGGAGAACCGGATCACCGAAGCCGAAGGGCTTCTGGTCAAGGCCAAGGCCAAGTACCAGGAGGCCAAGGAGCACCTTGGATCACTGGAGTCCGCGCTCCAGACTCTGGCCTCGGCAGCCGGTGATATCAGCGATGCCAGCCGGGCACAGGCCAACAACCTGCGCCAGATGCAGCTGCAGATGCTCGATAATGCCGACAAGTACGAGACCGCCAGGCGCGAACAGGCAGCCGAACTGCTGGAAGTTTCCGTGCTGATGGCAGGCAAAGGCAGCGAGCAGGAGATCATCGAGCTGGCGATCAGGTCACTGAACCTGAGCGTGAGCGCCCTCAAGCGCACCCGTGAAATCGTCGTGGAAATAGCGTTCTTCTTCCGCTCGTTCTGCGACTTCATGGAGGTCATCCGCCAGGATGCCCAAGAGCAGATCGAAGAGTTCGAAGATGCCGAAGACATCGACTCGAACCGCGACTACCTCTTTTCGCAATTGTGTGAGTCCACCGACGCATTCTTCATCAGCCAGACCGGGCAGTGGATCGCCGTCGGCATTGTCTCCGATCATTTCGCCCTGACATTCAAGGACGGCTGGAGCAAGCTCAACAAACTGTCCGGAAAGTACATCACCAACGATGAACTGCCCGCCTATCTCACCGAGGCGGCGGGCAAGCTGGACATGATCGCAGCCGATCGCAATGCCGCCAGCCACGAGCGTCAGGTGTACCTGGAAAACTACCGTAACGAACTCAACGCCGATTAATGGCCGCCCGGCGGGGGCAAATAATCAGTTCAGAAAATCGTGAACTGATTATTTGCCCCCGCCGATTTTTCCCCTTGGCACGTCTCTCCAGAATCGCCTCACCACAATCACAATAACCGTGAGGCCACTCCCGTGGACCAGACCCTTCAGGTACGGCAAGCTGCCGCCGACCTCGTCGACGCCTTTGCCAGTAACGACACCGCCCGCTATTTCGCCTGTTTCAGCGAAGACGCCACCTTCCTGTTCCATACGCTGCCCCAACCGCTGCTGTCTCGGCGCGCCTATGAAGACCTTTGGGCTCAGTGGCAAGCCGACGGCTTTGCCGTGCTCGACTGCGCGTCGAGCAATGCCCACGTGAGCCTGCAGGGCGATCTGGCGATCTTCATGCACGACGTGGCCACACGCATTCGCATTGCCGAGCAGGAACAGGCGCTGAACGAGCGCGAGACCATCGTGTTCCGCCTGCAAGGCGAGCGCTGGCTGGCGTGCCATGAACACCTGTCGGTCGCCTCCTGCGCCTGACCTTCGACAACGGCCTTGCCGCACTGCCATCGCACCCACAACAAAGCCTGCCACAGGCCAACAACACTCGCGCTGGAGCATCACCATGAGCCACTCGACCGGTATCGAGACCAATGGCGTCGAACAGATCCCCGACGATCAACGCGACGCCACCCCGCTTGACCTGTTCCGCCTGATCTTCGGCGGTGCCAATACCTTCGCCACCGCCGTGCTCGGCAGCTTCCCGGTACTGTTCGGGCTGTCCTTCCAGGCGGGGCTGTGGGCGATCCTGCTCGGCGTCGGGGTCGGTTCGCTGATCCTTGCACCCATGGGGCTGTTCGGCGCACTCAACGGCACTAACAACGCCGTCTCGTCCGGTGCGCATTTTGGCGTACACGGACGCATCGTCGGCTCGTTCCTGTCGTTGCTGACCGCCGTGGCGTTCTTTTCGTTGTCGGTGTGGAGCTCGGGCGATGCCCTGATCGGAGGCGCCAAGCGCCTGGTCGGACTGCCCGAAACCGACCTCACCCTGGGTCTGGCCTATGGGCTATTCGCAGTGCTGGTGCTGGTGGTGTGCATCTTTGGTTTCCGCTTCATGCTGTGGGTCAACAAGATTGCGGTATGGGCTTCGAGCCTGCTGTTCCTGCTCGGCATCGCCGCCTTCGCCGGCCCGTTCGACGCAAGCTTCGCCGGCAGCGTCAACCTCGGCCAGCCGGGCTTCTGGGCCGCCTTCGTTGGCGCCGCGATCCTCGCCATGAGCAACCCGGTGTCCTTCGGCGCGTTCCTCGGTGACTGGTCACGCTACATCCCGCGCCAGACCCCGAAATCGCGCATCATGCTGGCGGTAATCCTGGCCCAGGCCGCGACCCTGATCCCGTTCCTGTTCGGTCTGTGCACCGCGACCCTGGTGGCCAGCCAGGCGCCGGACTACATCGCCGCCAACAACTATGTCGGCGGCCTGCTGGCGATCTCGCCGGCCTGGTTCTTCCTGCCGGTGTGCCTGATTGCCGTGATCGGCGGCATGTCCACCGGCACCACCGCGCTGTATGGCACCGGGCTGGACATGTCCAGCGTGTTCCCACGCCTGCTCAGCCGCGCGGCCGCCACCCTGCTGATCGGTGTGCTGGCGATCGCGTTCATCTTCATCGGCCGCTTCGCCTTCAACCTGGTGCAGAGCGTGTCGACCTTCGCCGTGCTGATCATCACCTGCACCAGCCCGTGGATGGTGATCATGATTCTCGGCCTGATCACCCGCCGTGGCTTCTACCACGCCGACGACCTGCAAGTGTTCACCCGCGGCCAGCGTGGCGGCCACTACTGGTTCCTGCACGGCTGGAACTGGCGCGGCATGGGCGCCTGGATCCCCAGCGCCGCCGTGGGCCTGTGTTTCGTCAACCTGCCGGGACAGTTCGTCGGCCCGCTCGGGGACCTGGCTGGCGGCATCGACCTGAGCCTGCCGGTCACCCTCGGCATCGCCGGCGTGCTGTACCTGATCCTGCTCAACCTGTTCCCCGAACCTGCCGGTGTCTACGGCCCGCGCGGCCCGCGCTGGGTACGCTGCAAAAGCGCTCCCGTGACACCCGTGACCACTGCCGAAATGGCCTGACTGGAATCCGACCATGACCACTCCCCACTACATCGACGGCCGCTGGGTCGAAGGCCAAGGCAACGACAGCATCAGCGTCTACGATCCCTCTCTGGGCGCACCTTTCGCCGAGCTGAGATCGGCCAGCAGCGCCCAGGTGGACGAGGCGGTGCAAGCCGCACGCCGTGCCCTGCCCGCCTGGAAGAGCCGCCCGGCCGCCGAGCGCGCGACCCTGCTACGCGGATTTGCCGAGCAACTCGGTGCCCGCCGCGAAGAACTGATCGCGCTGCAGATGCGCAACAATGGCAAGCCGCGGCACGAGGCCGAAATCGATCTGGACGACGCGGTGGCAACCTTCGCTTACTACGCCGAGCTCGCCGAACAACTGCCGCAGAAGAACCGCGACGTCCCCCTGGCCGCTCCAGGCTTTACCGCACGTACCCGCCTGGAAGCCGTCGGCGTGGTCGGCCTGATCGTGCCGTGGAACTTCCCGCTGGTGACCAGCGCCTGGAAGCTCGCCCCGGCCCTGGCCGCCGGCTGCACCGTGGTGCTCAAGCCTTCGGAGATCACCCCATTGATCGAACAGGCCTACGGCCAGATCGCCCAGCAGCTTGGGCTGCCGGCCGGGGTGCTGAACATCGTCAACGGCAAGGCCGAGACCGGCGCGGCGCTGAGTGGCCACAACGGCCTGGACAAGCTGTCGTTCACCGGCAGCAATGCCGTCGGCAGCCAGGTCATGCGCAGCGCCGCAGCCCAGTGCCGGCCAGTGACACTGGAGCTGGGCGGCAAGTCGGCGATCGTTGTGTTCGACGACTGCGACCCAGACCAGGCAGTGGAGTGGATTGTCGCCGGCATCACCTGGAACGCCGGGCAGATGTGCTCGGCCACCTCGCGCCTGCTGGTGCAGGACGGTATCGCCGACACGCTGCTACCACGGCTGCAGGCGGCGCTGGAGAAATTGCGCGTGGGCAACCCGCTGGTCGAGGAAGTAGAGATGGGACCGCTGACCAGCCAGGCGCAGTGGCTCAAGGTCGCCGGCTATTTCGCCACCGCGCGCGAGGAAGGGCTGAAGTGCCTGGCCGGAGGCAAGGCGTTGGACGCAGAGGGTTGGTTCGTCAGTCCGACACTGTACGTCGATGTGCCCGAGACCAGCCGCTTGTGGAGCGAAGAGATTTTCGGCCCGGTGCTGTGCGCACGCCGGTTCACCACCGAGGAACAAGCGATCGCCGAGGCCAACGACAGCCGCTTCGGCCTGGTAGCCACGGTCTGCTCGGCGGACCTCGAACGCGCCGAGCGCGTGGCCGATGCGCTGGAGGTCGGGCATGTATGGATCAATTCGGTGCAGGCGGTGTTCGTCGAAACTTCGTGGGGGGGCACCAAGGGCAGCGGGATCGGGCGCGAGCTTGGGCCTTGGGGATTGTCGGGGTATCTGTCGGTGAAGCACGTGACGCGGTGTTTAGGGTGAGTTTTTAAGCGCTCTTTCTAGGGTTCGGGGAATGAGCTGGCCTGGTAGACATCTCTTTCAAGGTATTTGCGTAGAGGCTGACAGGTGCTCGCCGAAAGTTTTGTTGGGCCTGTGAAATCGAGCGCCGCCCGCGCGGCGCTTCGCGGGCAAGCCCGCTCCTACAGTTTGTTTCGGGCCAGTCTCTCCTGAGCTATCACCGGGTCCGCCTTGGTGATCCGACGCGGTTTCGGCGCGGGCTTTGCCGCCGCTCCACATGACTCAAGACATACACCAAAGCAGGCGCCGGTACTTTCACAGGAATAATTGGCCCGAAACAAACTGTGGGAGCGGGCTTGCCCGCGAAGCGCCGCGCGGGCGGCGCTCGATTTCAAAAGCGCTAAAAAACTTTCGGCGAGCACCTGCCAGCCCTGACGCGCTCGCATGCAGAGCCCATCGCGGGACAAGCCCGATCCCACCGTCATCATGGATGACGACCTCCCCTTACCTGTCAGACATTTCCGAAACTGAAACAAGGTGCTTCAAAGCCTCTCAGCTTGGGAATTACCCTACGCGCTCTGCAGACGCTTCGGCATTGTCGATCAGCACCAGCAGGACTAACTTCCCCGGGTCGTCGTAATGACGACCGGGTGTGAGAGCCTGAGATCTGGTTTGCAGCCTCTGCGGCAGCTGTTCGCGGGCAGGATTCGTCCTGGCCGGGTTCCCAGGTCCTCGGTCTCTCACCCCGCGTCCAGCTGCCACCCAATCCTGTGAGAGGGATCAGTGTGTAGCTCCTGACTAACCTGGGAGATTCACCATGAAAAAGCTTGTCCCTGATCCGCCCACCTCGCAGCACTCTATCCATTCCTTCTTCATCATCAACCCCGACATGCCCACCACCGACGCCCTCGTCCACCTTATCCAACTGATGCACGGAATCGAGGACACCCTCGATGAATACTGCTGCGCCAATGCCGGGCTGCCTGGGAACGGGATGCTGGTGAATGCGGCGCACAGCGTGCAGATGGGCAGGCTATTGGCTGAACATGTGCTGGGGGATGGCAAACGCAGATAACAGCTTTGCCCAATACCCGTAGGAGCGGGCTGGTCAGATTTGGAACAAGACAGCCGCTCGCAGACGCATCCCTTTCAAGGGTGTTTGCGTAGAGGCTGACAGGTGCTCGCCGAAAGTTTTGTTGGGCCTGTGAAATCGAGCGCCGCGCGGGCGGCGCTCGATCTCACAGGCGCTAAAAAACTTTCTGCGAGCACCTGTCAGTCTCTACACAATCACATGCGAACACCCTCTCCCACAAACATCTGTGGAAGAGGGCCCGCTGCCTCAAACCGACTCGTCGGCCGCCCGCGTCCCTTCCTGCAGCAACACCATGCTCTGCGGCGACGACAGTGCGATGCCTTCCTCGCGCAGCCGCCCGAGAATGGCGAACAGCAGGTCGCTGCGCGCGCCCGATACCTGACGCGGCCCGGCCACGTAGCCGCTGGCGCTGAGCACCATGCCGCTGGCGGTCAAATCCTTGAAGGTTACCGACGGCGCCGGGGCATCGAGGATCGCCTCGTGGTCGTGGTAGGCCTGCAGCAACAGCTCGCGCACGTGGTTGGCGTCGGTCTCCAGTGGCAGGGTCAAGGTCACACCGACAACACCCAGGGCGTTGGCCATGGTCACGTTGCGCACGTTCTGGGAGATGAACTGCGAGTTAGGCACGATCACCGTCGAACGGTCTGACATCTGGATCTCGGTGGCGCGCACGTTGATGCGCCGGATGTCACCCTCCACCCCCGCCAGGCTGACCCAGTCACCCACCTTCACCGGGCGCTCGGTAAGCAGGATCAGGCCGGAGATAAAGTTCTGCACGATCTGCTGCAAACCGAAACCGATACCCACCGACAGCGCACTGACCACCCAGGTCAGGCTGGTCAGGTTGATGTGCAGGGTCGACATCACCAGCATGGCGAGGAACAGGAAGCCCAGGTAGCCAACCAGCGTCACCAAAGAGGCACGCATGCCAGCGTCCATGTCGGTTTCCGGCAACAGACGCTCGCTCAGCCAACGCTTGACCACACGGATCGCGAACAGCCCGCCGAAGAAGATCGCCAGCGCCAGGAAGATATCCTGGGGCACGATGTTCAGATTGCCGAGAATCTTGCCACCGCTACCATCCCAGTCGGCCAGGCTCAGCAGCAGCTCGCCGGGGCTGGTGCCCGAGGGCATGAAGGCCAGCAACGCAGCGATGAACAGCAATACGGTCCGACCGATACCGGCCAGCACCGTGCTGGCCTGGGCCTGGTGGCGCTGCTGCAGGCCTAGCGCCGAGGCCAGCGCCAGCCCACCGGGCTGACGCGGCGACAGCAAGGTTTCGCAGAGGTCGCCGAACACGGTCACCAGCAGGTAGGCGCACACCGCAACGACGCTGATCCACAGCAACTTGGCGGTCAGGAAGTAGGCCAGGGTGAGGTAGCCGGTGAGCAGCGCCAGCAGGATCGCGATGACCCACACCACCACCACGAAGGGGATCAGACCCGCCAGGCCCGCCGGGCGCTCCAGCCCATGCTGGCGGCGAGTGCGGCGATAGCGCACCAGCACAGCGACGAACAGCAGCGATACCACCAGCGCGGTCAGGCCGTTGGTGGCCAGGGTCAGTGCCAGGCTAGTGCCGATGACGCTGTTGATGCGCTCCTGGGTCAGCAGCAGCACCAAGGCCAGGGCCAGGGCCTGCGGGAACCAGCCCAGGGCGCTGGCCACTTCGTCGGGAATTGGCGGCAGGCGCCAGGACGGGCGTTGCAGCATCAGCATGGCGCGGCCCAGGCCAGAAATGAAGGCGCTGAACACCACCAGGGTAAGGACGTGGTTGGTCAGGCTGGCCAGATCCGCGCCCAGCTCGGCACTGCTTTCCAGGCCCCAGCGCAGCAGCGACACGGAGCCGGCGATGGTCGCCAGGGTGGCCAGCGCCACACTCAAGGCCAGGGCGCTGCGGCGCAAGCGGCCTTCGGGCAGCCAGCGGATCATCGCGTCGGCCAGCAGGCGCTCAAGCACCTTGCGCACCAAGGTCCAGACCAGCACGGCAGCGACCAGCGCGGTGATGAACAACCAGCGGTGCTCGGCGCTGAGGGCACTGGCCACGGCATCTGCCGCCTCGCCGCGCAGGTCGCGCAGGCGCGCCACGTCTTCATCGGTAGGACGGATCAGGCTCGACCAGAACGCCGGGCTCAGCGGGCTGGCGGCGCGGCTGGTGATCTGCGAGTTGAACAGGCTGCGGCGCAGGTTGACGATCTGCGTAGACAGGTCACGCGCCGACTGGGTGAGCTGGGTAGCTTCGGTCTGCTCGGCCACCAGGGCCTTTTTCTGCCTGTCCAGTTGCTGGCGCTGGCGCGTCAGGCTCTCGGCCTCCTCGGGCTGCACCGGCCCGAGCACATTGAGCTGATCATCCAGCCGGGCGACATCCGCCGTACGCTGCGTGGCCAGGGCATCGGCCTGGCGCTGAACCTGCAGCGCCGACTGACGCAGTTGCGAGAGCAGATCGTCATTGGCATTGCTGGTCACGCCCTGGCGGATCTGGTCGAGCCGGTCGCTCAACTGATCCAGGCTGGCATCTTCGTCCAGCACCTGCTGTTCGGCAGCGGCCAGGCTCGATACCGGCGTGGCCGGTGCGGACCAGGCAGGCGTCGCCACCCACAGCAACAATGCCAAAATTCCTACGTAAAAACGCTCAAGGCTTATACGCCTCATCGAAATCCCCTCTATACAGCTCGACAGGCGGAGGATTCTACGCTGCCGCGGCGATCAGGTGATGACCGTTTCTCGCGCCAGCAACTGACGCTTGCGTTCCACGCCCCAGCGATAGCCACTGATATCGCCGTCACGCCGTACCACTCGGTGGCAGGGAATTGCCACGGCAATGCGGTTGGCTGCGCAGGCCAGGGCTACGGCACGCACCGCCTTGGGTGCGCCGATGCGCTCGGCGATATCGCTGTAGCTGACCCGGCCGCCCGCCGGTACCTCGCGCAGCGCCTGCCAGACACGCTCCTGGAAGGCGGTGCCCTGTACATCGAGGGGCAGTTGCAGCCCCAGCGACGGCTGCTCGACAAAACCCACCACCTCGGCAACCAGGCGCTCGAAAGCAGGATCACCACCGATGAAATGGGCCTTGGGGAACTGGTCCTGCAACTGTTCGAGCAGCGTTTGCGGGTCATCGCCGAGCAGGATCGCGCAGATGCCGCGCTCGCTTTGCGCCACCAGGATCGCCCCGAGAAAGCACTGGCCAAGGGCAAAACGAATGGTCGCGCCCACGCCGCCGGCCCGGTACTCACGCGGCTGCATGCCCAGGCGCTGGCCCGCGCTGGCATAGAAGCGACTGTTGGAGTTGTAGCCTGCGTCGTAGATCGCGTCGGTGACGCTGCCGGCCTGCTCCAGCCCTTCACGCAAGCGTCGGGCACGAAAGGCCGAGGCATAGGCCTTGGGTGTGAGGCCGGTTTCGGCCTTGAACAAGCGGTGCAGGTGGAAGGGGCTGACACCCAGTTCGGCACCCAACTGCTCGAGTTGAGGCGCGCTGTCGTGGGATTCGATCAGCCGGCAGGCACGCGCAACCAGCGCGGTACGCTTGGCGCCAGGGTCGGCGAGGGTTGCCGTGCAGCGTTTGCACGGGCGGTAGCCGGCGGCTTCGGCAGCGACGGCATCATCGAAGAACTCGACGTTTTCGCGCTTGGCCATGCGCGACTTGCAGCCTGGCTGGCAATAAATGCCCGTGGTGCGCACGGCATAGACGAAGTGACCGGCAGCTTCTGGATCGCGGGCCTGGACGGCCTGCCAGCGGGCTGCATCGGTGTTGTAGGGGGTGGCTGGCATGGGCGGGGCCTCTGGGGTGATTGGTTGTCAGCGTGGCAGGTTCTGTTGGACTGGGCTCTCCGGTTCTTGCGGGGGTTATTTTGTGCCGGCCTTTTCGCGGGCAAGCCCGCTCCTACAAGAGCCAGCACACCCTTGCCCGCGAAAAGGCCCCGCCTCAAGCCCGCCACAGATACCAGGCCGCCACCGTCCGATAAGGGCTCCAGACCCCGCCCAGCGAGCGCATCTGCGCAGGCGTCGGTGCCTTCTCCAAACCCTTCAGGCGACGGTATCCCTCGCGCACCCCGAAGTCATCCACCGGCAGGATGTCCGACCGCTCGAGGCTATAGATCAGCAACATCTCCACCGTCCAGCGCCCCACGCCACGCAAGGCCACGAGGCGCTCGATCAGCGCCTCGTCCTTCATCGTCAGCGCCTCTTCGCGCCCGGGCACTGCCCCTTCGAGGCGGGCCTGAGCGATGTGCAGGATGCTCGCCAGCTTGCTCGCCGAGAAGCCACAACCGCGCAACACCTCGGGGTCAGTGGCGAGCAACTGCTCGGGCGCAGGAAACGCCACCTGCGGATATAACGCCAGCAAGCGCCCGAGTATCGCCTCGGCCGCCCGGGCATGCAGTTGCTGGTACGCCACCGCCCGCACCAGCGCCTCGAACGGCTCACGCCCAGGCGTAGCGCGGTGCAGGCACGGCCCGACCGCGGCGATATGCCGGGCCCAGTCCGGGTCCAGCCCGCTGAGGAAGTCAATCGCCTGCTGATAGGCGTGCGGCGAGAGATCGGCATGGATCATGGCACGTTACCCGTGGAATGAGCTGAAAGCCCCATGTTAGACCAACCGTTCATCGCAAGATCGCCGAATCTTGCGCGACAAATTCCTGGTATGCCATTGCTCCGACAGCATTGCCCCGCATAGAATTGAGAACTATTCACAGTCACCTCCTCACTTCTTCGCAACCAGGGCCGCAGCCACGATGCAGATGAACGACATGCTCAAGCCTGCCGAAGTCGATCTGCTCTACCAGGCTCACCACGCGTGGCTGCGCGGCTGGTTGCGGGCACGGGTCGGCTGCCGGGAACATGCCGCGGACCTCGCCCAGGACACCTTCGTACGCCTGCTGCGCGCGCGTCAGGTTTCGCCGCTGAAAGAGCCGCGCGCCTACCTCAGCAGCGTCGCCCGCGGGCTGATGATCGATCAGTTCCGGCGCCGTGCACTGGAACGCGCCTATCAGGAAAGCCTGGCCTGCCTGCCCGAAGGCGAAGCGCCCAGCGAGGAGCATCGCCTGGTGATCCTCGACACCCTCGAACGCCTCGACCGCGCCCTGCAACTGCTCAAGCCGCGGGTGCGCCAGGCGTTCCTGCTGGCCCAGCTCGATGGCCTGAGCATCCCGCAGATCGCCGCGCACCTGGAAGTGTCCCGGGCCACGGTCGAGCGCGACCTGGCCCGGGCGCTGGGCACCTGCTATCGGTTGCGCTATGCCGACGCCTGAGCGCATCCCTGCCCAGGCCCAGGTCGACGAGGCAATCGACTGGCTGGTGAAACTGCGCTTCGACGATCCATCGGCGCACCACCAGCAGCAATTCCAGCACTGGCTGCACAGCCATCCGCACAACGCCCTGGCCTGGCAGCGGGTCAACAGCCTGGGCAACGAACTGGCCGGCCTGCCTCCCGACCTGAGCCGGCGCACCCTCGAGGGCAGCCAGCGCCAACGCATGAGCCGGCGCAACAACCTCAAGCTGTTGGTCGCATTCGCCGTTGCCGGCGGGGCTCTCTGGACTGCGCGCGAGCCCCTGGGCCTGCCAGCGCTGATGGCCGACAGCCGCACCGCGACCGGCGAGCGCCGCGACTTGCAAGGCAGCGATGGCAGCCGCATCCAGCTCAACACCGCCAGCGCCATCGACCTGCGCTACAGCGCCGACCAGCGCCTGCTGACACTGATTCGCGGCGAAGTCAGCCTGGACAGCAACGCCAGCGACAACCGCACCTTTCACATCGACACCGCCATCGCCGACATGGACACCCGCAACGGCCAGTTGCTGCTGCGCGAGAACGACGACGGCCTGCTGCTGGCGGTTCGCCGTGGCGAGGTACTGCTGTTCCCCTCCTCCGCTCGCCCACGGTGGGTGAAGACCGGCGAGGTGCTGCAGGT
This sequence comes from Pseudomonas sp. MNR3A, assembly GCF_009650575.1. NCBI lineage: Bacteria > Pseudomonadati > Pseudomonadota > Gammaproteobacteria > Pseudomonadales > Pseudomonadaceae > Pseudomonas > Pseudomonas sp. MNR3A. The sequence continues at coordinate 142,648 of NZ_VZZS01000003.1, forward strand.
GAGTGCCTCGGGGCAAACCGAGGTGGCGGCCCTGCATGGCGACCCGTGGGGCTGGACCGATGGCGTGCTCAGCGTGCAGCAGATGCCGTTGGGCGAGTTCGTGGCCGAACTTTCGCGGTATCGGCCGGGGCTGCTCAGGTGCGCACCGGAAGTCGCCGGGCTGAAGGTTTCCGGGACTTATCACCTGGCAGACACCGATCAGATCCTGCTGTTGATCGCACGAAGTTTGCCGGTACGCATCGACTACCGCACGCGCTACTGGGTGAGCATCGACCTGGCCTGATCCCCGGGCGTTTGGCCAGTCACCCTGTGTCATGAAAATAAATGAGGTGGAATCTCATTCTCGTTCGGCCTGAAGGAACAAAGCCCGAAAAGTGGTCTCCCCAACCTTCAGGAGCGTTTCATGATTCGCCCGTGTTCCCCCCGCAACGACAGCCTGCGCAGCGCCATCCACGCCGCTGCCTTCGGTCTGGGCTTGGTCACTGCTGCACTCTCCGCCCAAGCCCTCGCCGCTCCGGCCAGCCAGAACCAGCAGATCGCCTGGAACATCCCGGCAGGCCCGTTGGCCCCAGCGCTGGACCAGATGGCCCGCCAGGGCGGCCTGAACCTGTCGTTCGACGCGAACAGCCTCCAGGGCAAGACTACCCGTGGCGTGCAGGGCAGCTACGACAGCGCCCAGGCCCTGTCGATCCTGCTGCAGGGCAGCAACGTGCAAGTCCAGCAACAGAGCGACAAGAGCTTCATGCTGATCCCGGCGCTGGACGTCGGTGATGCACTCGAGCTTGGCGCCACCAGCATCTCCAGCGATCGCCTGGGCGAGACCACCGAGAACACCGGCTCCTACACCACCGGCGCGGTGACCATCGGCAAGACTCCGCAAAGCATCCGTCGCACCCCGCAGTCGGTGACCGTGGTCACCCGCCAGCGCATCGACGACCAGAACATCACCAACCTCACCAACCTGCTCGAACAGACGCCCGGGGTAGTGGTCAACCTGACCGACAGCGAGCGCGTGCAGTATTACTCGCGCGGCTACTCGATCGACGCCATCCAGTACGACGGCGCCACCGTGGTGCAGAGCAGCGGCGGCGGCTCGTTCATCCAGAGCGACTCGGCAATCATCGACCGCGCCGAGATCCTGCGTGGGGCCACCGGCATGCTGCGCGGGGCGGGCAACCCTTCGGGCACGGTGAACCTGGTGCGCAAGCGCCCGACCTACCAATACCAGGGCAGCGGCAGCATTACCCTGGGCACCTGGAACGCCCAGCGCTATGTCGCCGATATCTCCGGGCCATTGACCGAAACCGGCAACGTGCGCGGGCGGATCATCGCCGTGCACGACGACAAGGACCACTTCCAGGAGTCGCGCCAGGAACGCAAGGACGTGCTGTACGGCGTACTGGCCTTCGACCTGAACGACAGCACCACCCTCACCACCGGCCTTGAATGGACCAAGCTCGACGCCACCGGCGCATGGGGCAACCTGCCCGCCAACTACGACGGCTCGCCGCTGCCGTTTGGCCGCAGCACCTACCTGGGTGCCGACTGGAACCGCTGGAACCGCAGCAACCTGCAGACCTTCGCCGAGCTCGAACATCGTTTCGACAACGACTGGAAGCTCAAGCTGATGGCCCAGCGCACCCATTTCGAGTTGGCCGACGATGGTTTCAAGCAAACCTACTTCACCCGCGCCACCGGCGCCGCCAACCCCACCAACAACCCGTACCTGATGAGCTACCAGGTCACCGAAGGCGATGGCGGCGAAAGCCTGCAAAACAACCTGAGCGCGACCCTCAATGGCCCGTTCGACCTGCTGGGTCGTACCCACGAGCTGATGCTGGGCGTCGAGCGTATCCGCAACGATTCCTACGCCTCGGCCACCAACTACGTTCAGTCGGGGGTGTTCGACATCCGCAACTGGGACCCCAAGACCAGCCTGGCCAACCCGTCTATCGACATCCTCGCCCACCCGGTGCGCACCCGCACCACCCAGGAAGGCGCCTACGCCACCTGGCGCATTTCCCTGGCCGACCCGCTCACCGCGATCATCGGCGCACGCACCAATTGGTACGACTATGAGCAGGAAAACAACACCCGCTCCAACGGCAAGTTCAGCGTCGACAACGAAGTGGTGCCCTACGCGGCGCTGATCTATGACCTCAACGACAACTTCAGCACCTACGCCAGCTATACCGAGATCTTCAACCCGCAGACCGCCACCGACGCCACTGGCTCGGTGCTCGCGCCGGTCACCGGCGAGGCCTACGAGACTGGCATCAAGGGCGAGTTCTATGACGGGCGGCTGACCACCTCGCTGGCGTTCTTCCGCATCTATCAGGTCGGCAACCCGCTGGACGACATCAGCGGGCCAAATCCCTGCCCACCGAACTACACCAGTGGCTACTGCAAGGTTGCGGCTGGCAAGAACCGCAGCCAGGGCTTCGAACTGGAGATTTCCGGCGAAGTGCTGCCGGGCTGGAACGTGACCGGTGGCTATACCTACAACACCACCGAGTACCTGAAGGACACCACCAGCAACACCGGCAATGCGATTCGCACCACCGACCCCAAGCGCATGCTGCGGCTGTTCACCAGCTACCGCCTGCCGGGTGAACTGGACGCCTGGACCATTGGCGGTGGCGTGCAGGCCCAGAGCGACATCTACAACCGCAGCGGCACTGCGGTCGCCACGCAGTCGGGGTATGCGGTGTACAACGCGATGGTCCACTACCGCTTCAACGACCACTATTCGTTGCAGGTCAACGCCAACAACATCTTCGACAAGCAGTACTACCGTCAGGTGGCACCGACACCGACCGGCTACTACTGGGGCGATCCGCGCAATGTGTCGGTGACCTTGCGCGGCAGCTTCTGACCTTCCCGGTCTGAATGGGTCTGTTCGCAAGCCAGTCGCAGCGGCGGTTCGGCGCCCCACAGGCCCTCCTCCCACGGAGATACCGCTGCTGTCCACAGCGTCTGTGGGAGCGGCGGTTCGGCGTCCTGACTTGCCCGCGAAGAACCCTCACTGGCCCGGGCTGACTTCCACGCAAACCCGCCCGGCCCGCCGCCACGCCTGCCGTGCAAAGCACACGAACAACCCTGCCATCACCGCCAGCGCCATGGGCAACCCATGCGGCGCGACGTCCATTGCAGCACCGCTGACCAGCGGCCCGACCAGGCTACCTACACCCCACAACAAGCCGACACTCGCATTGGCCGTCACCAGGTCCTTGCCCTTGAAGCGCTGCCCGATCAGCACCAGCGCCAAGGTATAGATCCCTCCGGCCACCGCCCCCAGCACCACCAGCAACGGCCACAGCAGCCAGGTCATCTGCAGCAGCCACGGCAGGGCAATACCGATCGCCATCGCCACCAGCCCACACACCAGGTGCAGCCCGGTGCGCTCCACCCGGTCCGCCAGCCAACCCAGCGGCAGCTGGAACAGCATGTCGCCAGCGAACACCACCGTCACCATCAGCGCGGCCACGCCTATTGCAAAACCATGGCTGGTGGCATACACCGGCAACAACGACAGCACCACGGCGTCGAAGAACGAGAAGAACAGCACCGCCACGCACAGGGCTGGGGCAACACGGAAGAAGCCGCCCAGGGTGAAGCTCTTGTCGTCTTCCTCGCCATGCTCGACATGATCGTTCGGCACCGTGAACAGGATGCATAGCAACGCCAAGCCATAGCAGGCGGTGACCACCCCCGTCACCCAGGGGCTGTTGGCACCGACCAGCGCCAGCATCGCCGGGCCCAGCACCTGGAAGCCTGTGAAACTGGTGGCGTACAGGGCCATGATCTTGCCGCGGTTGTGCTCCGGGCACAGCTCGTTGACCCACGACTCGCCCAGGATGATCGCGATGCCCATGCCGACCCCTAGTGCCAGGCGCAGCAGCGCCAGCAGCCAGATCGACGCGAACGACCACTCCAGCAGGCCGATGCTCAGGGCACAGAGACTGAAGCACAACAGGTAGATGGTGCGCCGGGTGAGGAGCCGGCAGCAGGCGTCGACCATGAACGCCGAAAGCATCATGCCCGCAGCGGGAATGGCCGAGACGATGCCGATTTCCAGGGTGCCAGCCCCCGCCTCGTGCAGACGCAACGACACCAGCGGCAGGCTGGCCCCCAGGCTGAAGCCCACCACCGACACGGCGAACAGAAGGCCCGCCAGCAAACGCATGTTCATGTACCACTCCAGACAACTGAAAAAGACGTGCAAACGCAGGCGCCCACGGCCACGCCGAGGCGGCGCAGCAGACAGGGGCGCAGATCAGTTCAGTGCGTGGTGTGTGGCGAGAAGGTGAAGGCGAACAGGACGCTGCGCCGGCGCTTGAGCACCGTGTCGCTCGGCCACGCGCGACGCGCTGTCGGGGGGACAGGCAGGCATGTGTGGCTGAGGGAGGGTGAGCGGCGCATTGCTTGAATCGCAGGGAAAAATGAAGGAGGCGGCACTCTAGGCCAGGGCTGATCGTTCAGTCAACTGGGCGGCCCCTTTCGCGGACGAACCCGCGAAAGGGGCGCAACACGCGCCCTGGTGTCTCAACGCTTGCCGGTGGAAGGCAGGAACACCGCCAGCAAACCGAACAGCGGCAGGAACGAACACAGCCCGTATACGTACTCGATCCCGCGCAGGTCCGCCAGATAGCCCAGCAGCGCCGCGCCGATGCCACCGAAGCCGAACATCAGCCCGAAGAAAATGCCCGCGATCATGCCGACGTTCCCCGGCACCAGCTCCTGGGCATATACCACGATCGCCGAGAACGCCGAGGCGAGGATGAAGCCGATCACCAGGCTCAGCACCGTGGTCCAGAACAGATCGGCGTAGGGCAGCGCCAAGGTGAACGGTGCCACGCCCAGGATCGAGAACCAGATCACTGCCTTGCGCCCGATGCGGTCACCGATAGGCCCACCGAAGAAGGTGCCCGCCGCCACCGCGCCGAGGAACAGGAACAGGTGCAGTTGCGAGCTGGCCACCGACAGGTCGAACTTCTCGATCAGGTAGAACGTGAAGTAGCTGGTGAAGCTGGCCATGTAGAAGTACTTGGAGAACACCAGCAGCCCCAGCACGATCAGCGCGGCGAGCACACGCTGGCGCGACAGGCCATGGGTGGCGGCACCGGCCTTGCGCGCCTTGAACTGGTTGAGGTGATCCTTGTACCAGCGGCGCAGCAGCAAGGTCACTCCAAAGAAGAACAACGCCGCCAGGCCGAACCAGGCGACGTGGGTCTGACCGAACGGGATGACGATCGCCGCCGCCAGCAGCGGGCCGAAGGCCGAGCCGGCGTTGCCCCCCACCTGGAAGGTCGACTGCGCCAGGCCGAAGCGTCCGCCGGAGGCCAGGCGGGCGATGCGCGAGGTTTCCGGGTGGAAGGTCGAAGAGCCGATCCCCACCAGCGCCGAGGCCAGCAGGATCATCGGGAAGCTGCCGACGAACGCCAGCATGACGATACCCACCAAGGTACACAGCGTGCCCAGCGGCAGCAGGTTCGGCGTCGGCCGCTTGTCGGTATAGAAACCGACCCATGGCTGCAGCAGCGAGGCGGTGACCTGGAAAGTCAGGGTGATCAGGCCGATCTGGGCGAAGCTCAGGTCGTAGTTGGCCTTGAGCATCGGATAGATCGCCGGCAACACCGACTGGATCAGGTCGTTGATCAGGTGTGCAAGTGCGCAGAAGGTGATGATCCGCATCACCAGCGGGCTGCTGCCGGAAGTCGGCGTTGCGCTGCTGGTCGCGGAGCTGGACGAGGTACTGCTGATGGCCATGGGCTCGACATCCGTGCTCAGGTTGGGATCCGATTATTAGAAACATCTCGATACGAAGCCACCCTTAATTTGTTTTTTCTGTGCTGGATGTTGGCTTTGGTCCAGGAGTGCTCGTCGAAAGTTTTTTAGTGCCTGTGAGATCGAGCGCCGCCCCCGCGGCGCTTCGCGGGTAAACCCGCTCCTACAGTTTGTTTCGGGCCAGTTATGCCTGTGCCGCAGGCGCGCGACCGCCTGGTGTGTACGACTCGGTACCGCGCCGTGCGCCAAGGGGACGCGCGAAAATGCCATAGGATTCATTGGCCCGAAACAAATGTAGGAGCGGGCTTGCCCGCGAAGCGCCGCGCGGGCGGCGCTCGATCTCACAGGCACTAAAAAACTTTCGGCAAGCACCTGTCAGCCCTCACGTAATCACATGCGAACACCTTGGAAAACACGCCTGTAAAAGCGCAAAGCCGCTCAAACCACAACACCACCCATCGCTCACACACTTGCAAATGGTTCTCACTATATTTAGCATCCTCAACCAATTCCCCCGTAGATACAGGGCCAAACCGCCCTTCTCGCGAGCAGACCGATCCCATGAACCCGATGCCCGCCGTGCAGTTCGATCACGATCCCCAACGCGAAGCACTGGAATGGTTCGCCCGCCTGCGCCAGCCGGGCGGTGATGAGCGGCAGCGCAAGGCCTTCGCCCTGTGGTGCCAGGATCCGGACAATGCCCGCGCTTTTGCGGCGCTGGAAAGCCGCTGGCAACAATTGCAGAGCCCGCCTGCGCGGCTGCGGCCACGGGAGGTGGCGGTACGTCGCAGTCACTGGGGCAAGGCGCTGGGGGCGTTGTTCCTTTTGCTGCTGGCCGCGCTCGTCTATCTCTACTGGCCATTGATGCAGCGCCTGGGCAGCGAATTGCACACCGCTGCGGGCGAGCGCCGTAGCCTGCGCCTGGCGGACGGTTCGACCCTGCATCTGGACAGCGCCAGCGCCATGAACGTCGACCTGCGCAGCCGCACCCGCCAACTGCAGTTGGTGCAGGGCCAGGTGTACCTTGAAGTGATGCTTGATGGGCGCGCGCTGGAAGTGCACGTGGACGATGCACGGATCCAGGTGTTCGGCACCCGCCTGATGATCGCTCGCCACAGCGACTACGACGAACTGGTGGTGCTCAGCGGCAAGGCCATGGTCAGCCAGGGCGGCGACCAGCGCATGGTGTCGGCGGGCGAGCGGGTCAGGTTCAACCCGGTGCGTATCGACGCGGTGGAAAAGGCCGACCTCAAGACGGCCGATGCCTGGCGTAGCGGTCAGCTGGCCGCCCGGGACATGCCCTTGCAGCAGGTGCTGGAACGGCTTGCCAGCTACCAAGGGCAGCGGGTGTGGCTGATGGGCGAGCAAACCGCTTATCGGCGCATCAGCGGTGATTTCAACCTCGACCGCGCAGGCGAAACCCTCGACAGCCTCGCCGCCGCCCAACAACTGCGGGTCAACAACCTGCTCGGGCAGTGGCTGATCGTCCGCTGAAGCGGGCCTTCCGGCTAAGTTTTTGAAAGCGTGCAGATTTTTTTTGAAATGAGTGTTGACAGAGGGTCATCACAAGAGAATAATGCGCGCCATTGGCTACATAGCTCAGTTGGTTAGAGCATAGCATTCATAATGCTGGGGTCCGGGGTTCAAGTCCCTGTGTAGCCACCAAATACGAAAAGGGCTTACCGCAAGGTAAGCCCTTTTTCTTTGCCCTCGAGAATCCCCTTCAGCGTATTCCCGCCATGGCGACGGCCACCCCCAGGCCAATCAATGCCACTCCGATCACCCGATCCACCACGACCTGTCGTTCGATCATCGCCTTGCGCAGCCCGGCGCTGGAGAAAAACACCGCCACTAGGCTGAACCACGCCCAATGGGCCAACGACATGAAGGCACCATAGGCCAGATTTATCGCCAGTCCGCTGCCCGGCTTTACCACCTGCGTGTAGGCGCTGATCACGAACAGCATGGTCTTGGGGTTCAGTGCGTTGGTGAGAAACCCCGTGCGCAGGGCCGCGAATGTGCCCGCCGCACTGACCGGCTCCTGGCTGTCGAGACGGATGCGTTGGGTATTGGTCAGCGACCGGTATCCCAGATAGACCAGATACCCCGCCCCCAGCGTTTTCATCAGCACGAACAGCGTCGGGCTGCGGCTGATGAGCACAGCGATGCCGAACAATGTGTACAGCACGTGCACCTGAACCCCCAGGGCGATCCCCAAAGCTGCCGCCAGCCCAGCTCGACGCCCTTGTGCATAACTGCTGCGGGTGACCATGGCGAAGTCCGCGCCGGGGCTGATGACAGCCAGGAGGGTGAACAGGGCAATGGCGATCAGTTCGGTCATGCGAGAAGCCTCGATAGGTGACGTCAGAACACAGGAATCACGATTATCGAAGGCGCTGATGCGGGAAAAAATCGATTTTGCCGCTACTCTATCTGCTAGTTTTCATCACCTAGCTTTTGTCGCGCATGGCGTCTTCCCACTACTGCAGCCCAGAACAGACAGCGAACGCCCCATGAAACTCCCCCACCTCACCGCCCTGCGCTACTTCGACAGCGCTGCGCGCAGCGAAAGCTTCGTGCGCGCCGCCGAGCAACTGCACGTCACCCATGGCGCGGTCAGCCGCCAGGTCCGTCTGCTCGAAGAGGGCCTGGGGATCGAACTGTTCGAGCGCCGCAACCGCGCAGTCTTCCTCACCGCGGCCGGGCGAACCCTCTTCGACACCACCCAAACGATTTTCGAACAGCTCGCCAGCACGGTGCAGCGCCTGCAGGAACACGCACAGGACAACGTCCTGGTGCTGTCGTGCGAGCCCACCCTCGCCATGCGCTGGCTGATCCCGCGCCTGCCGGACTTCCATGCCCACCAGCCGGACCTGCAACTGCACCTGGTGGCCGCGGGCGGCCCGGTCGACTTCACCCGCGGCGGTATCGACCTGGCTTTGCGCCGAGACGACTTCCGCTGGGATCGCCAACTGCACAGCCTGATGATCTGCGAGGAATGGATCGGCCCTGTCGCCCGCGCGGGCGCGCCCGCCACGCTCGACGGCCAGCGCCTGCTGCACAGCCACACCCGCACCACAGCGTGGAACACCTGGCTGAGCCTGAGCGGCCACAGCGCCACCGGCACAGAACGCAGCGACTACGAGCATTTCTATCTGTCGATCCAGGCCGCCAGTGCCGGGCTGGGCATGGCCATCGCCTCGGCGCTGATGGTTGGCGATGAACTACGCAGCGGCCAGTTGCAGGCGCCCTACGGGTTTCTGCGCGACGGCTCGGCCTATCATCTGCTCAGCCCCCAGCCCCTGGACGATGACAGCAAGCGCCAGCGCTTCGCCGAATGGGTCTTGCACCAGTGCCAGGGCAGCCTCGATCACCTGGGCCTGGCACAGAACGACGACCCCGCACTGCCGTCGCCACCCCAGGTGCGATAGCCCGCGGTATCGAGATGGATCCGGCCTGACGGATAGCGCCCCAGCCCCATGTTCCAAGCCTGTCCCTGCTGCTGCCAAAAGGTGCACAGCGGATTGGGATCGGCCCAGTCGGGCAGCAACAGGTCGACAGCGAAGGCGCGGGTATGGGCGCTGCCCACTGCGCCCCCGGCACAGGCGTTGAGCTTGGGCTCGCGGTAGGCGGACACCACCTCGAACTGGCGCAGGATGCCCTGCTGCTCGAGGGTGCGGATCAGTGCCAGGGTCGAGCGCACGGCCGGCCATTGCGCGCTCGGCGCCACGGCGAACGGCGAGGCGCGGCACAGACGCCAGTCCGATGCCGAACGCAGCAACTGATGGATCGGCACCACCCCGTACAGCCGCGCATCCACCAGCATCTGGCGAAACGCGCGGGTCTCGTGGTTCCCCGCCCAATGCGCGAACATCCGCACATCACGCTCATCGGCGCAGACCCCTGTCATCGCCAGAAGCGACGTCGCCAACAGCCATGTTCCGACGCTTTTCATCCCCCACCTCTTCATCCAGTATGAGCAGCCCGCCGACCCTGGCGGCCACTGACAAGGAGTTAAGCATGCAAAAGATGGCTGTATCGGGCCTGGCCGCCCTCGCCTTCAGCGGCCTGGCACTGGCGGATGCACAGATCGACCTGGGCGATGCGCAACGGGTCACCCGCTTGTTCGCCTTCCCCAACAACTGCCACGTGATCTGCTTTCGCGACTGGACGCTGGAGCAGACCGTCGAGCACTACCTGACCCAGAGCGTACGCCGCGACGGCTATGCCGACGCCCAGGTGCAGGTGCGTCGCGACAACGACAGGCTGCATGCCCATATCAGCGCCGTTCCAGCCAGCTATGCCGAGCCGTTGCGCAAGCTACTCGACAGCGGCGAACTGGCCTACCAGGGCGCTACCCGTCTGAACAACGATGGCAAGTGGGCCTACGACTGGTACCTGTTCCTGCCACTGGGCATGGCCCTGGAAAATCGCCGCAGCATCGAGCTGCTGCACTTCCCGCCGGATTATTCGCTGACCCAGGCCCAGGACTACCTGCGCTCCAACACCACCGATCGCTGGGCGCAGCTGCTGACCTTCAACGGTGTCGAGGCCAGCCAGACCCCGGCCTACCAGACCATCGTCGACATCGCCCCGATCGCTGCGCCCGCCAGCGCCGGCAAGGACCTGGAAGGCACCTACAGCTACTTCGCCGACTATCAGACGCGCATGGTCAAGGAGATGACCCTGCGCCACGACGCCAAGCCCCTGCCGATGGTGGCTTTCGGCGCACCGGTGCGCAGCTGGATCCAGCAGCAGTACGGGCCGAAGGTCAATGTGCTGGGGCTGGTCAGCATCAGCCCGGAAGCGGGCACCCAAGTGCCGGTGCTGGGCTCCAACCACCCGAGCGCGATCTGGTATGCGGCCGACAAGAACAACACCGGCGGGGATCAGGACAAGGCGGACGCCGCAGGCCTGAAGATGATGGGCCAGGACCTGACCGCCGCCTGCTGGCAGGCCGGCATGGGCCGCAACCCGCAGGCGGACGCCAAGCTGACACTGGAGGCCTGCTCGGCCAAGTGGCAGGTGACCCAGAAAAAACAGACCTGCGAACTGTTCTACCGCACCATCCGCGACATGACCCCGGAGCAGGCGGCGGCCAAGTGCAACACCGGCACCGTGACCCGCAGCCTGAGGGATCTGCGCAAACCCGTGGAGATCACAGCGCCGCAGGGCTGACAGGGGCCATCTAGACTCTAAAGGCCCCGATCAGCCGCTTCAGCTCCACTACCTGGCTCGACAGCGCGCGGCTGGCGTCCTCCGTCTGGCAGGCGCCCTGCGTGGTGTCCTGCGCCGCGCGGTTGATCGCCACGATGTTCTGGTCGATGTCATGGGCCACGGCCGTCTGCTGCTCGACGGCCGCGGCGATCTGCTGGTTCTGCTCGACGATACCGCCCACCGCGCCCAGGATATTGGCCAGCGCCTGCTGCACCTGCCGCGCTTCATCCACGGTACCCGCCGCCATCTGGTGGCTGCTGCCCATGGCTCGCACGGCAGCACCAACCCCTTCCTGCAGGCGCTGGATCATCTGCGCGATCTCCTCGGTGGAGTCCTGGGTGCGGCGTGCAAGGGTACGTACTTCATCGGCAACCACGGCAAAGCCCCTACCCTGCTCGCCCGCACGCGCCGCCTCGATGGCTGCGTTCAGTGCCAGCAGGTTGGTCTGCTCGGCAATACTGCGGATCACTTCCAGCACCCGGCCGATGGCCTGGCTGTCGCCGACCAGCTGGTTGACCGCAACCACCGTCTGGTCGATCTCGCCGGCCAGGCGAGCAATGCTGTCCTGCTGGTGCGCCACCAGGCTGCGCCCGTTGGCACTCTCGCGGTTGACCTGCTGCGCGCCATCGGCGGCCAGCGCCGCGCTGCGGGCCACCTCTAGGGCGGTGGCGCTCATCTGGTTCATCGCCGTGGCCACCTGCTCGATCTGTTCGCGCTGGCCACTCACGGCCTGGTTGCTGCGTGTCGACACCGAAAGCACCTGCTCGGCCTGCTCCTCGACGGTCGCCACGGTACGCCCCACCTGCTCGATCAGCACGCGGATGCGCCGCACGGTCTCATTGAAACCCTGGCCCAACTCGCCCAGCTCATCCTGGCTGCGCACCTCGAAGCTGACCGTCATGTCGCCACCGGCCACCCTGTCCATGGCCGCACCGAGGTTGCCGAGGGTACGCCGGGTCGACACATAGAAACCGCTGTAGAGGTAGAGGATCGACAGAAACACGATGGCCAGCGCCGCGACCAGCGCCAGCATGTGCAGGCGGTGCTCGCCCAGGCGTGCCTGCAACTGCTGCTGCAGGTGGGCGATCACTGCATCGTTGAGGCGGTAGGTTTCGCCCATCAGGGCACTGACCTGCTCGTAGAAGGCAGGCCAGGGCGCATCGAGGGTCTCGGCCACCACGACCTGGTCCTCGAACAGCGCCGCAGCCCGGCGCACCGTCGCCTGGCTGGCCTGGGCCTGCGCACCGAGGCTGGCCTTGGCCTGGGCATCGGCAGCCAGCGCATCCTCCACACGCAGGGCGTAGTCGGCCGACAGACGCTCCAGGCGTTGCAGCAAGTCTTCGAACCGCGCACTCCCCGCCGAATCGATGAAACCGCGCCCCAGGGCAACAGCGCCGATGGCCCGTCCTTCGCCGAGCATCTGGGTGACCTGGGCGGTGCTGGCACCGATCAGGTCGCTCAACTGGCGTACCGACGCCTGATTGTCCTGGCTCAAGCCCGCCTGGCTGGCCACCAGCTTGCCCAGCACCTGAGCCTGGGCCAGCAGCTTGTCGAACAGCGCGGTCTTGTTTTGCAGGGAGGTTTCGGCGCGAGCCTTGGCGAAGGCGTCGGCCAGCTCGACGCGCTTGGCTTCGAGTTGCGGATCCTGGCTCGCCAGGGCCTGGAGCTGGGCCTGGACCTTGTCCTCGAGGGCATCGATACGCGCTTCGACATCCCCGGCCTGGCCCGACTGGCCGAGCACGGCGTTGATCTGCAGAAGATTGCCCAGGCTTTCGAGGTCGCCACGCAGGGCCAGGCTGCCAGCCACAGGGCCAAGGCCGCTCAGCTCGACGCCTGTGACATGGAACTGGCGATAGGCATCGCGAACCAGATAGAAGCTGGTGACCAGCATGGGCAGGAAGAACAGGACGCTGATCAGGCTGAACTTCATGCCGAAGCTCAGCCGGTTCATCAACGCGATGGCCGGATGGAGCAGGCGCTTCATGGGTCACCTCCTTGGATTTTTATTGTTCTGCGGGGTAGCACAAGGCCATAACTGGCCGAGGCTCTGTATAGCGCAGAATCAATCCAAGGTTTGTAACTTAAGGTTAAGCGGCTTCGGCGTTCAGTTCACAGCAGCACCGTCCACAGCGCAAACACCGCGTACCACAGCACCGCGCTGCGCAGCAGCAGTTCCCACAGGCTGTCCAGGCGCGCCAGCGCACTCTGCGCCTCTTCTTCCTCGGGAATGTCATCGGCCACCCGCCCGACACGGGCGATCAACTGCCCCGCGCTGATGTGCCAGTTGAGCACCTCGTGCAGCATCACCCGGGCCACCGAAACGAAGTTGCCGACCAGCGCGAAGCTCAATGCCAACACCCGCACCGGCAACCAGTCCATGGCATGGCGCAGCTGCGCCGCGCGCTCCTTGAGCGCTGGTTGAAGGCTGTTTGCTGCACTCAGCGCCAGCAAGCGATACCCCAGTGCTGCGGCCGGGCCGAGCAGGAAATACCAGAAGATCACGGCAAAGAAGCTCTGGTACGCCTGCCACACCAGGTTGCCCTGCACCCGCGCCAGCAGGTCACGCGGATCGTCTGCAGCCAGGCCCAGATCGCGCTCGGCCACATGCAGCGCCGCCTGTTCATCACCCCGACGCCAGGCGTCGCGGAACGGACCGAGCGCCGCCTTGGCATCTCCGCGCCCAAGGCTGTAGATCAGCACCAGCAGGTGCACTGGCAGCGCCAGCAAGCCGTAGGCCACCGGCTGCAACACATGCAGCAGCAACGCCAGCACCAGCACCGGTGCCAGCACCAGGATCGCCAGGCTCCACCAGGGGTGCACCTTGCCGCTGCGCTCCAGACGCACCAGCTCACCGAGGAAGAACCCGTCACGCTGCAAGCGATGGCGCAGGGACGAGAACTGCTCGACCCACAACACCAGTACCAACACCAGGAAACTCATGCCTTGTCCTCGTTCAGCGCGGCGCGGTAGCGGGGCCAGTCGAAAGCTGGCCCGGGATCGGTCTTGCGTCCCGGCGCGATATCGTCGTGACCCTTGATGCGTTCGGGGCCGATCGCAGGCCAGAGGCTGCGGATCTGCCGCGTCAGCTGTTGCAGGGCCGTGTACTGGGCATCGGTGTAGGGCATATCGTCGGTGCCTTCGAGCTCGATGCCGATGGAAAAATCGTTGCATCCCTCACGCCCGTCGAAGCACGACACCCCGGCATGCCAGGCGCGGTCGAGCAACGACACGAACTGGGTGACCGCACCATCGCGCTCGACGAACAGGTGCGCCGACACGGTCAGGTGCTGGATGCTTTCGAAGTAGGGATGCTCTGCCGGGTCAAGCCGGTTCTGGAAGAACTGCTGAACCTTGCCCGTACCGAAACAGGCTGGCGGCAGGCTGATGTTGTGGATCACCAGCAGGGAAATCGCCTCGCCTTCGGGGCGGGCGTTGAAGTTCGGCGAGGGGCAGTGGGTGACACCGGAGAACCAGCCAGTGGCGCGGTCCAATTGCATGGGCAGATCCTGAAAAACGCCGGATACGAGGCTTCAGTATGCCCCGCCGACAGCGCGCTTGCATGTAAATGATTGTGGGTACCTCAACGTGCCTGGGCAATGCGCAGGCTGTCGAGCACCGCATCGAGGGCGCGCTCGAACAGCAGCCCGTCGTCCAGCACCCGTGCCTCGCCACGATGCAGGGCAAGGGCCAGGCCAATGCTGTTCCACTCGCGCACCTTCATGCCGGTGCGGTTGGCGAAGACCAGCCGATCACTGCTGTCGATACGCGCCACCAGCTTGCAGCGCAGCGGCTCGTCATCGTCGCTGAGCTCGATCCAGGTGCCCAGGCGCAGGCGCTGAACCTGGCGCAATTGCGGGCTGTGCTCGTCCAGGACCGGCGCCCGGCCACCTGCCGACTCCTCGGCGACGGCCAGGACGATATCCGTCTCCACCCGCACATCGTCAGCCTCGTCCTGCCATTGGCCGGGCTCGGCACAGGCGCGCAAGTGCAGACGCTCCAGTTGCAGGAAGAATTCGCGCAGCGCAGCCGAATCCAGTGCCACACCCGCCAGCCCATCACGCAAAGCCTTGAGCAGCCCCGGCACCTGTTCGAGCAGGGCCTGGCGCGCTTGCGGCCCCGGGTGCGGGGCGATGCTGTCCAGCAGCGCGTCCATGGTCGCCAGGCCATCGATCCAGGCCGCGGACGCCTCGCCCTGCTTGAGCCAGGCGAGCAGCAGCACCTGGCTCCAGGAGTCCACCAGCATCTGCACCACCACCCGCGGCAATACGCGCCCGCGCAGGCGTTGGTTGAGCGCGTGCTGGACCTGCTGGCGTGCCTGCAGCGTCCGCGCCCGCCCCTCTTCGGCATCGCGGGTGCGCTGCTCCAGCAGCTCGTTGCGCCGACGCTCTTCGGTGCTGAAAAGCAGGAACTCCTCGAGCACCTCGGCGAACAGCCGAGCATCGTCGGTGAAATCGCTGAGCAGCCGCAGGACGATACGCTCAACCCGCGCCTGCAACCCTTCACCCGCTCCTTCCCAACCGATGGCCATGGCAGCGATCTCGTTGAGCAGGCGGCGCGCTGGATGACTGGCACGGCTGAACAGGCTCTTGTCGAGCAAGGCGACCTTGAGCAGTGGGATGTGCAAGCGTCCAAGCAGGGCGCGCAGGGGCGGGGGCAGGTTATCGTCGTGCTGGATGTGGTCGAACAGCAGGTCGACCAGGTTGATCATGTCTTCGTCGGCAGTGGCCAGGCGGCGGCGCGTGCCACTGCGAACGCTGACCCGCAGCAACAGTTGTTCGAGCTGCTGGCCGAGGTCGAAATCGTCGGCCTCGAACGGCCCGGGCACGTAATGCTGCAGGTGAGTGAGCAAGCGCAACAGGTCGGCGCTACCGATCGGCTGCGCCGCCGAGACACTCTGCAAGCGCGGCGCCAGCCTGCCGCGTACCGGTGCCAGCAAGCCTTCCAGAGAGGCGAAATACGCCTGGCCAGCGCTGTCCGCACCAATGTCTTCACCCGCGATCAACGAGGCAGGGGTGCGTCGTGCGGCCAGACCACGATCCTCGGCACGCCGACGCGGAGCGGGGGCAAGTTCGCCCAGCACGCCCGCCGCGGCCAGCAACTGGTTGGCCTCGCCATAGAGCAGGTCGACGTCGCGCAGCACATAACGCTCGAACAGCTTGAGCAGGACCAGCTTGACCTTGAGGTCTACCCCCAGGCTGCGTCCGGCGTCCAGAAAGTAGCCACACAGGCACGCAGGCCCCAGCGGATTGCACCGCACATCCAGGGGGATTTCGAGCAGGGCGGAAAAGCGCTGGCCGAGTTGCTCGAGGGCAAAGACGTCGCGCGCCAGCACGCGCTCGACCATGGCACCGACCGCCAGGGTTCGCTCGCGCTGGGCCTTGCCGACGGGCAGGTCGATAGTGCCCAGCGACCCTAGCGGGTCGGCCTGGCCGATGCGGCTGAAGGTTTCATGAAAGATATCGAGAAAGGCACGTTCAATGCTCTTGCGCTTGAGACGCAAGTCGCGCATGGCTTCGAAATAGAGATGTTGCTGATCGCCCGCACAAGCCTTGTCGGCCATTTCGAAGAGCGTGTCGTCAGCGTTGTCGAACAGGGCACGCAGCCCTTGGCGCAAGTGCAGTGCCGCTTTGTCACGTACTTGCAGGAGCACGACGGGAAGGCAAGGCAAGGGCGTGCGCACCCCTCTGTCGATGGCGGCCACCAAGGGCCCCATCTTGCCTTCTTCATGCATCCCGAACTCCTTGCAGGGTATTGGTCGACTGGCGAGGAAACATCGTCAAAGCTATGACGCCAAATACAAGGCGCCATTATCAGTGAAAAAGATGACAGCTGCCAACACGCCATTTACAAGACGCGACCAGACGCACACTTCCCGCCTGCAGGGTCGAAGGCTGTAAACCGCGCCCCCCTGCCCTATAATCGCCGGCATCTAGCTTGTGGAGCCGACCATGCCGAACCTACGTCTCGCCGATCTCACCGCCGAAATCGAATCCAACGTGCGCCGCGCACTGCTGGAAGACGTCGGCAGCGGCGACATCACCGCCCAGCTGATTCCGGCCGAGCGCCTGGCCAAGGCCACCATCATCACCCGCGAAGACTGCGTGATCGCCGGCACCGCCTGGGTCGATGCCGTGTTCCGCCAGCTCGACCCGCGGGTGGCCGTGCACTGGCAGGTGGCCGATGGCGAACGCGCCACCGCCAACCAGGTGCTGTTCCACCTCGAAGGCCCGGCCCGTTCGCTGCTCACCGGCGAGCGCTCGGCATTGAACTTCCTGCAGATGCTGTCGGGCGTGGCCACCCGCGCACGCTTTCTTGCCGACCTGGTCGAGGGCACCCAGGTGCGCTTGCTCGATACCCGCAAGACCCTGCCGGGCCTGCGCCTTGCGCAGAAGTACGCGGTCACCTGCGGCGGCTGCCACAATCACCGCATCGGCCTGTATGACGCCTTCCTGATCAAAGAGAACCACATCGCTGCCAGCGGCGGCGTGGCCGAAGCCGTCGCCGCCGCGCACCGCATCGCGCCGGGCAAGCCGGTGGAAATCGAAGTGGAAAGTCTGGACGAACTGGGCCAGGCTCTGGCGGCTGGTGCAGATATCGTCATGCTCGACGAACTGACCCTGGACGAGATGCGCGAAGCGGTGCACATCACCGCAGGCAAGGCCAAGCTCGAAGCCAGCGGCGGGGTCAACGAAACCACCCTGCGGGTCATCGCCGAAACCGGTGTGGACTACATCTCCATCGGCGCGATGACCAAGGATGTGAAGGCCGTCGACCTGTCGATGCGCCTGAGCCTCTGATCCCGCTGCCCGTCAGCCGACCAGCCCGAGGCTGACCAGGCTGCGGGCGGTCGCGACGATCGCCTCCTCACGTGAGCGCGGTGACCAGCCAAGCAGGCGTCGCGCCTTCTCGCTGGTGCAGTTCATGTTCACGTCCAGCAACGGCGCCATCGACTTCATGTTCGGGTTGCTGCGCGCAGCCAGGCGCACCAACCAGTTGGGCAGCTCACGGGTCGAGACCTTGCTGGCCACCTCGCCCATGTGATGGCGCAGCACCTTGGCGACATCGGTCATCCACATGCTTTCACCGGCAATCGCCAGGAAGCGCTCGCCCTTGGCTGCAGAGTGGGTCATCGCCAGCAGATGCAGGTCGGCAAGGTCGCGCACATCGACGAAGCCCGAGTTGATCCGTGGGCAACCGGCCTGCCCCTGGAGCAGGCTGACGATGATGCGGATGGAGTGGGAATAATCGGCCCCCAAAGCAGGCCCGAGCACCGCCACCGGGTTGATCGCCGACAGCTCAAGATCACCGCCTTCACGTTCGATGAAGTCCCAGGCGGCACGCTCGGACAGGGTTTTCGATTTCTGGTAGGGCGCGACATTGCCACTCAGGTCGCTCCAGTCGGTTTCATCGAAGGGGCGTCGATATTCGGGGCTGTGCCCAACGCCCACCGCACCAAAGGCGGAGGTCAGCACCACACGCTTGACCCGGGCATCACGCGCCGCACGCAGTACCCGCAGGTTGCCGTCAACGGCTGGCCTGACCCAGTCCTCTTCGCGCTGCTGATCGCCCGAAGGGGTGGGTGAGGCGCCGTGCAGCACATAGCAGCAACCCTCGCACGCCTGGGCCCAGTCGGCATCGTCGGCCAGGTCGGCGACGACGAACTGCAAGCGTTCGCCCGCCTCGACACCGCCAACCTTCAGATAGTCGCGCACCTCGTTTTCACGGGTGGCCGAACGGATCGTGGTGCGCACCCGGTAGCCCTCGTTCAGCAGGGCGATGATGCAATGCTGGGCGATAAAGCCGGTGCCGCCGGTGACCAGAACCCAGGGTTCGCTCATGTTGCCTTCCTCTCTCGATTGGTCGCGCCAAGCGCGAATACAGGAAAGGTTAAGGCGCACACTGCGTACTGTTAATGCTTGAACGTGCGCATTAGTTGCGCGAGAGTACGGCGATGAACATCGACCCTTTCTCCGAGATTCTGCGCCTCACCAACGCCACTTCACTGACCACCGGCGGCTTCAGCGCGGGCGGGCATTGGGCGCTGCGCTTTCCGCCGCCCGACAAGATCAAGTTCTTCGCCGTGGTCAAGGGCAGTTGCTGGGTACAGATCGATGGCGAACCCCAGGCCGTGCAGTTCAATACCGGGGACGTCGGCCTGCTGACTGCCAAGCGCGGCTTCGTCCTGGCCAGCGACCTGGATACCGAACCTGTCGATGCGATGAGCGTGTTCAGCGCCTCCGGGCAGTCGCCGGTGGTGCTCGGCGACGGCAACGATTTCACCCATATTGGTGGGCATGTGCTGCTTGATCCCGGCAGCGGACGCCTGCTGGCCGATGTCCTGCCGGGGTGGATTCACGTACCGGCAGCGTCCAAGCAGGCGAGCAACTTTCGCTGGTTGCTCGATCAACTGGTCGCCGAGCGCAGCACCGGGCAACCGGGCGCACAGCTCGCTTCGGCGCAGTTGTCACAGCTGCTGTTCATCCAGATCCTGCGGGCTCACCTGCAGACCGCCGCGCCCATGCCGGCCAGTTGGTTGCGCGCACTCGGCGCACCACGCCTGGCCCCGGCATTGCGCCTGATGCATGGCGATCCGGCGCGGGCCTGGCATCTCGACGAACTGGCCCAAGCCTGCGCCATGTCGCGCACCACCTTTGCCCTGCATTTCAGGACGGTGGCGGGCGTGGCGCCGCTGACCTACCTCACCGAATGGCGCATGCGCCTGGCCGAGCGCGCCCTGCGTGAAGAGAGCACGACACTGGCAGTGCTGGCAGGCTCGCTGGGCTATGGTTCGGAAAGCGCCTTCAGCAATGCCTTCAAGCGCGTGACCGGGCTCTCGCCGACGGCGTTTCGCAGTGCAGCGCCGGCACGCTGAAACGAAAGAACCGGCCAAAGGGCCGGTTCTTTCGTGATCAGGCAGCGACTCAGAACGAGGCGTTGGCCAAGCCGTCCAGGTAGCGCTCGACGTCCAGTGCTGCCATGCAGCCGGCACCGGCCGAGGTGATCGCCTGGCGGTAGACGTGGTCGGCCACGTCACCGGCAGCGAACACACCTTCGACGTTGGTGGCGGTGGCATTGCCTTCACGGCCGCCGTTGACCACCAGGTAGCCGTCTTTCAAGGTCAGCTGGCCTTCGAACAGCGAGGTGTTCGGGGTGTGACCGATGGCGATGAACACGCCGTCGACCTTGATCTCGTCGCTGCTGCCATCGTTGTTCTTCAGGCGCGCACCGGTCACGCCCATGTTGTCACCGAGCACTTCGTCCAGGGTGGCGTTGAGCTTGAGCTCGATCTTGCCTTCGGCGACACGGGCATTGAGCTTGTCGATCAGGATCTTCTCGGCGCGGAAGGTATCGCGACGGTGCACCAGGGTCACCTTGCTGGCGATGTTGGCCAGGTACAGCGCCTCTTCCACGGCGGTGTTGCCACCACCGACCACGGCAACCGGCTTGTTGCGGTAGAAGAAGCCGTCGCAGGTGGCGCAGGCCGACACGCCCTTGCCCATGAACGCTTCTTCCGACGGCAGGCCCAGGTAACGGGCGCTGGCACCGGTGGCGACGATCAGCGCATCGCAGGTGTAGGTGCCGCTGTCGCCGGTCAGGGTGAACGGCTTGCTGGCCAGGTCGACGGCATTGATGTGGTCGAAGACGATCTCGGTCTCGAAGCGCTCGGCGTGTTCCTGCATGCGCTGCATCAGTGCCGGGCCGGTCAGGCCATGGGGGTCGCCCGGCCAGTTGTCGACTTCGGTCGTGGTGGTCAGCTGGCCACCAGCCTGCAGGCCGGTGATCAGCAGCGGCTTGAGGTTGGCACGGGCAGCGTAGACCGCGGCGCTGTAACCGGCAGGGCCGGAACCGAGGATGATGACCCGGGAATGACGAACTTCGGACATGTCGTGCTCCTGTCGAGCCGGCCACATGAGGCCGACATCGGTGTGCCGGCGACGCCGGCTGGAAAATAAAAAGGACCTGCGCAGCACTTGGGGAAGGCTACAACGCACAGGTCCGAAAACCTGGGGGCCACCTCCCACTGAGGGCTCGCGGCGTTTCACGGCGTTCAGAAATTGAACGCACTGTAGCGAGGTGGCAAAGATTAAGGAAATATCCTTCGACAATCCACCTTATAGACAGGCTCTATCCAGGGACGAAACCGATCTGTGATTGTCCCTATGCTTTGTTACAGCCGGTGTCGCGCCTTTCGTCGGCGCCGCAAACTCGGTAAGGTCAGCCCGTTTTCCTTTTGTGGAGCATCCCGATGCAAGCCCCCGTCCTGTCCGGCCCCCAGTACCTGCGCGAGGGCCTGAAGCTGGTCCTGAGCCCGAACCTGCGGTTGTTCGTGCTGTTGCCGCTGGCAGTCAACGTGCTGCTGTTTGGCGGTCTGATCTATTTCGCCGGCCACCAGTTCAGCCTGTGGGTCGATGCGCTGATGCCGACCCTGCCCAGCTGGCTGAGTTTTCTCACCTACATTCTGTGGCCACTGTTCGTCGCCCTGGTGGTGCTGATGGTGTTCTTCACCTTCACCCTGTTCGCCAACATCATCGCCGCGCCGTTCAACGGTTTTCTCGCTGAGAAGGTCGAGGTGGTGGTGCGCGGTGAAGACACCTTCCCGGCGTTCAGCTGGGGCGAACTGGCGGCGATGGTACCGCGCACCTTCAGCCGCGAGATGCGCAAGCTCGGCTACTTCCTGCCACGCGCCATCGGCTTGTTCATCCTGTCGTTCATTCCGGTGGTGAACGTGGTGGCTGCGCCGCTGTGGCTGGTCTTCGGCATCTGGATGATGGCTATCCAGTACATCGACTACCCGGCCGACAACAACAAGATGAGCTGGCAGGACATGCTCGCCTGGCTGCGCAGCAAGCGCTGGCAGTCGATGGGCTTTGGCGGGATCACCTACCTGGCGCTGCTGATCCCGGGGGTGAACGTGCTGATGATGCCGGCGGCGGTGGCGGGGGCTACGTTGTTCTGGGTGCGGGAGCGCAACTGAGACATCCGGGCTCTTGTGCCGAAACTGAGACCCCGTTGGATGGCCCCGGCCATGCCGGTGATCGCGGGACCAGCCCGCTCCCACAGGAATTGGGCTGGCCTTGGATTTTGAACAAGACAGTTGCTTGTAGGGTAAGACCTGAAGGGAAAGGGCAGCGCAAGGCACCGCCCGTCAGTCAGTGACTCAACTGGCTGGAGAATTGCCCCACCGCATTGACCACCTTCTTCGCCCCGTCCTGGATCTCGACGATCACGCTGCCGGTTTCCCCGGCCAGCGTCAGGCCCTGCTCGGCCTGGCGCTTGCTGGTGTCGATGATGTCCACCGCCGCCTGGGCCAGTTGCTCGTTCTGCTGCACCACCCGGGCAATCTCCTCGGTAGCACTGCTGGTACGCGAGGCGAGCTGGCGCACTTCGTCGGCAACCACTGCGAAGCCCCTGCCCTGCTCGCCCGCCCGGGCGGCTTCGATCGCGGCATTGAGCGCCAGCAGGTTGGTCTGCCCGGCAATGTCGCTGATGGTCTTGATGATCGAGCCGATCACCTTGGATTGCTTGTCCAGCGCCTGGATGCCCTCGGCCGCCTCCTGCATCGAACTTTCCAGGCCACGCATCACCTCGACCGTCTGGGTGACCACGTCGGTGGCCTTGCGGGCGCTGGCGTCGGTGTCCTGCGAGGTGCTGTAGGCGATATCGGCGGCCTGGGCCACGGCGATTTCCTGATTGACCTGGTCAGTGATCACAGTGGCGAACTTCACCACTTTGTAGAGCACGTCATGGGCATCGATGATCGGGTTGTACGAAGCCTCCAGCCAGACGACTCGGCCATGTGAATCAATGCGCTTGAAGCGCTCGGCCACGTATTCTCCGCGGCGCAACTTCTCCCAGAACTGCTGGTAACCTGCCGAGCTGGTTTCCTCAGGGTCGCAGAACATGCGGTGATGCTTGCCGCGCACCTGCTCCAGGCTGTAGCCCATGGTGTGCAGGAAGCGGTCGTTGGCGGTCAGCACCTGCCCGTCAAGGTTGAACTCGATCACGGCCGTGGAGCGCATCAGCGCCTTGATCAGGCTTTCATGCTCGCGGGAGGTCTCGATGGTGCGGGTCAGGTCGCTCGAGTGCAGGGTGAAGTACTTGATCCGCCCGTCGACACCTTTGACCGGTTGCAGGATCGAGCGCAGCCAGGCTTCTTCGCCATTGCCCCGCAGCAGGCGGAATGCGCCGTTGAGGTGCTCGCCACGGGCGATCGCAGCCTTCATGCGCAGGCAGAAATCCAGCTTCTTCACGTGCTCCGGGACGATCTCTTCGATGTTGCGGCCGATCAGACGATCGCTGCTGTAGAGCATTTCTTTTTCGAAATTGGCATTGGCGGACTCGATGCGCCCCTGGGGATCGAGTTGCAGCACGAGCATTTCGCTATCGAGGCTGTTCTTCACCTGCTCGATGGATTGCAGTTCCTCGCGCAATTGCTGGATTTCTTTTTTCAGTTTGCTGTTGAACATCACCGCTCTCCCGGAGCGCAATCCACCCGTCGAATGCTTCTGCATCGGCTGAGGACAGGTGGTTCTTGAGGACCCGACGAGGAAATATTCGAGTGACAGACAAACCTGGAAAACACACGTCACCAGGGGATCATTTTCATGTCACATAACGGCAACCAAGCAGGCGGAAACTTTTTGACATGAATACGCCGCCTCTACGCATCACCCTCGTCAGCGAAACCTTCCCGCCGGAGATCAATGGTGTGGCCAATACCCTTGGCCGCCTCAGTGAAGGCTTGCGCGTGCGCGGGCATCAAGTGGAAGTGGTGCGCCCACGCCAAGCCAGCGATGCACCGGGCAATAGCGACGACTCGCTGCTGCTCTGTCGCGGTTGGCCACTGCCCGGATATCCCGGCCTGCAGTGGGGTGAGGTATCGATGCACAAACTGTGGCGCCGCTGGCGTCGATTGCGCCCTGATGTGCTGTACATCGCCACCGAAGGCCCGCTCGGGCTCAGCGCCCTGCGCGCCGCACGGCGCCTGGGGATTGCCGTGGTCAGTGGTTTTCACACCAATTTCCCGCAGTATTCCGGCCAGTACGGCCTGGGTCTGCTGGCACGCCTGCTCACCCACTACCTGCGCTGGTTCCACCGCCGCACCGCGACCACCCTGGTCCCCAGCGCCAGCCAGCGCCTGGAGCTGGAGCGACGTGGTTTCGAACGCCTGGCACTGATGGCGCGTGGCGTCGATGCGCAACTGTTCAACCCGGCACGGCGCAGCCAGGCGCTGCGTGAGCAGTGGGGCCTTGGCCCGGATGACATCGCGGTGCTGCACGTCGGACGCCTGGCGGCGGAGAAGAACCTCGCGCTGCTGCTGCCTTGCATGCAGGCGCTGCAAAAGACTTATCCACAGCGGCGCCTGCGCCTGGTCGTGGTCGGCGACGGGCCACTGCGTACCCAGATGCAGCAGCAGTTCCCCGATGCGATGTTCTGTGGCGTGCAACGCGGCGAAGCCCTGGCCGAACATTACGCCTGTGGCGACCTGTTCCTGTTCCCCAGCCTCACCGAAACCTTCGGCAACGTGGTGCTCGAAGCACTGGCCTCGGGCCTTGCGGTAGTGGCGTACGACGAGGCCGCCGCCGCCCAGCATATTCGCCACGGACACAGCGGCGCGCTAGCCATGCCGGGGGATCAGCCAGCGTTCATCGACGCCGCATGCTGGCTGCTCGAGGACGCCGAGACCCTGCGCAGGGTGCGTCTCAATGCCCGCCAGCACGCCAGCCGCCAGGGCTGGCAAGCGATCGTCGAAGAGTTCGAGGCGCACTTGTACAGCGCCTGTCGGCAGACCGCCGCCCAGAGTAAGCGCGCGGCCACGCCGCTGACGATCAAGTCAGGCTCGACAGCGCCTCGCGGCTGAACGGCAGAATCTCTTCCTCACGCCCCTCGCGGACTTTCTGCGCCCACTGGGCATCCACCAGCAACGCACGACCGACCGCCACCAGGTCGAACTCATCATCGCCCAGGCGCTGCAGCAGGCCCTCCAGGCTGGCCGGCTTGGCCACCTTGTCGGTGTCGACCATGAACTGCAGGAACTCGCCATCCAGACCAACGCTGCCAACGGTGATGGTCGGCTTGCCGGTGAGCTTGCGGGTCCAACCGGCCAGGTTCAGCGGCGAGCCGTCGAACTCCGGCTCCCAGAAACGGCGGGTGGAGCAGTGGAAGATATCCACACCGGCGTCGGCCAGCGGCTGCAGGAAGGCTGCCAATGCCTCGGGCGTTTCGACCAGGCGCGCGCTGTAGTCCTGCTGCTTCCATTGGGAGAAGCGGAAGATGATCGGGAAATCCGGCCCCACCGCAGCACGCACGGCCTGGACCAGCTCGATGGCGAAGCGCGAGCGTTGCGCCAGATCGCCGCCGTATTCGTCATTGCGCTGGTTGCTGGTGGCCCAGAAGAACTGGTCGATCAGGTAGCCATGCGCGCCGTGGATCTCGACGCCATCCATACCGATGGCCTTGGCATCGCGGGCAGCTTGTGCAAAGGCGGCGATGACCTCGCGGATGTCGTCTTGGGTCATTTCATGGACCACCACCTGGCCATCCTTGCTTTTACCGCTCGGACCGTAGCCCGGCACGCTGGCGTCCGGCTCGGTACCCAGGCGGCGAACGCTGCCCACATGCCACAGCTGCGGAACGATGCGCCCGCCTTCGGCGTGTACGGCCTCGACCACCTTTTTCCAGCCAGCCAAGGCATCTTCGCCATGGAAGCGCGGCACATTCGGATAACCGTTGGCAGCCTTGTGATCGACCGTGGTGCCCTCGGTGATGACCAGGCCCACGCCAGCCGCAGCGCGGCGGCGGTAGTACTCGATGACGCCCTTGTGCGGTACGCCGCCAGGGCAGAAGGTGCGGGTCATCGGCGCCATGACCACACGGGTCGGCAACTCGAGGGTGCCCAGGGTGAAGGGCTGAAACAGTGGGTTGCTGGACATGCGGCGCTCCCGATGAGGTAAGGAAATGCGCCTGAGCTTAGAGCCAGCCGAATGGCGGGCACAGCATTATTGATTTGAGTGATTGAACAGGATATGGCGCAGCTTGCTCCTGTGCCTTTGGGAAAACCGAGCGGCGGTTCGCCGCTCCAGCATGCATCAGGCCAGCGCCTTCTCGACCGCTTGAATCACCGCCGGATCGTCCGGCGCAGTGCGTGGCGCGAACCTCGCCAGGACGCGGCCGTCCTTGCCCACCAGGAACTTCTCGAAATTCCAGGTGATATCGCCGGGGAACTCCGCTCCCTCGCCCGCCAGCAGGCGATACAGGGAATGACGCTCAGGCCCGTTGACCTCGAGCTTGGCGCTCAAAGGGAAGCTGACGCCATAGTTCAGGCTGCAGAACTTCTGGATCTCGTCTTCGGTGCCCGGTTCCTGGCCAGCGAACTGATTGCACGGCAGGCCGAGCACGCTGAAGCCCTGGCCCTTGAACTGCTGGTGCAGCTTTTCGAGCGACGCGTACTGAGGCGTCAGGCCGCACTTGGATGCGACATTGACCACCAGCACCACCTGGCCCTTGAACGGTGCCAGCGGCAGGTCCTGGCCGTTCAGCGCCTTGAGCGTCAGATCGTGAAATGCACTCATCTTGATTCCCCTATCAGGTTGCCGGTTGCCGCTGGGGCGAATTGCGCCCACTAAAAAGGCGCGCGACCAAGCCGTACACCCGCCCGTGGGGGTGGGTCGGCTTGCTCGAGCGCCTGACGACTCTCAGAGCTTAGCTGAGAAATCAGTGGTGATGGCCACCTTCACCGTGGATGTGACGGTGAGCGATTTCTTCTTCGCTGGCGTCACGCACGTTGACCACCTTGACCTGGAAGTTCAGGCGCTGGCCTGCCAGCGGGTGGTTGCCGTCGACGGTCACGTCGTCGCCGTCGATGTCGCGGATGGTGACGATCTGCATCTGGCCGTCCGGCGCCGAAGCATGGAACTGCATGCCGACTTCCAGTTGGTCGACACCTTCGAACATGCTGCGGTTCAGGGTACTGACCAGCTCGGCCAGGTACTCGCCATAGGCGTCTTCCGGCTCGATGGCAACGGTCAGTTCGTCACCGGCCTGCTTGCCTTCCAGGGCTTTTTCCAGGCCCGGGATGATGTTGGCGGCACCGTGCAGGTAGACCAGTGGGGCGCCACCGGCGGAGCTGTCGATGGTCTCCCCGGCGTCGTTGGTCAGGGTATAGTCGATGGAGACTGCCTTGTTGGCGGCGATCAGCATGGGGCAAGACCTTTTGCAAAAGAATGTAGAGCGCACAAGTGTAACCAAGGCCTCGCCCGATTGCGAACGCGCGGCGGCTGGCGAACGGCCCATCAGTCGGATCATCGGCTTTCACCAGGACGAGGAAGGCCATTGGGTGGTCGAGCTGTCCTGCGGTCATACCCAGCACCTGCGCCACCAGCCGCCGTGGCAAGCGCGCCCCTGGGTGCTCGATGCGCACGAGCGCACCCGGCGCATCGGCCAGGCTTTTGCCTGCGGCTGGTGCGCGAACGGGGCCGATAGCGCTACCCTTGGCCGTTGATTCCTTGCACCGCTTATTCCGAGAAGCACGCATGCAGACATTTTTCATCGCGCCGACCGACTTTGGTGTCGGCCTGACCTCCATCAGCCTCGGCCTGGTACGCGCCCTTGAGCGCGGCGGCCTGAAGGTGGGTTTCTTCAAGCCAATCGCCCAGCCGCATCCCGGCGATACCGGCCCCGAGCGGTCCAGCGAGCTGGTCGCACGCACCCACGGCATCAAGCCACCCACGCCACTGAGCCTGGCCCAGGTCGAGCGCATGCTGGGCGATGGCCAACTCGACGAACTGCTCGAAGAAATCATCCGCCTGTACCAGCAAGCCTGCATCGGCAACGACGTGGTGGTGGTCGAGGGCATGGTGCCGACCCGTCATGCCAGCTACGCGGCGCGGGTCAACCTGCACCTGGCCAAGAGCCTGGATGCCGAGGTGATCCTGGTCTCGGCACCGGAGAACGAGGTGCTCAGCGAGCTCTCCGGGCGCGTCGAGTTGCAGGCCCAGCTGTTCGGTGGCCCGCGTGATCCGAAGGTGCTCGGGGTCATTCTCAACAAGGTCCGCACCGACGAAAGCATGGCCGATTTCGCCACGCGCCTGCGCGAGCATTCGCCACTGCTGCGCGGCAACGACTTCCGCCTGCTCGGCTGCATCCCCTACCAGGCCGACCTCAACGCCCCGCGCACCCGCGATGTCGCCGAGTTGCTAGGCGCCCAGGTACTCAATGCCGGCGACTACGAACAGCGGCGGATGAACAAGATCATCATCTGCGCACGCACCGTGGCCAACACCGTGCCGCTGCTCAAGCCTGGCACCCTGGTAGTGACGCCCGGGGATCGCGACGACATCATCCTCGCCGTGAGCCTGGCGGCGATCAACGGCGTTCCGCTGGCCGGGCTGCTGCTGACCAGCGACAGCAAGCCTGACCCGCGCATCCTCGAACTGTGCCGCGGCGCCCTGCAGGCCGGCCTGCCGATCCTTTCGGTGAGCACCGGATCGTACGACACCGCCAACCAGCTCAACTCGCTGAACCGCGAAATCCCGGTGGACGACCGCGAGCGTGCCGAGTTCATCACCGACTTCGTCGCCAGCCACCTCGACGCCCACTGGTTGCACCAGCGTTGTGGCACGCCGCGAGAGATGCGCCTGTCGCCAGCGGTGTTCCGCTACCAGCTGATCCAGCGCGCGCAGCAGGCCAACAAGCGCATCGTCCTGCCCGAGGGCGCCGAACCGTTGCTGGTGCAGGCCGCCGCCATCTGCCAGGCGCGCGGCATCGCGCGCTGCGTATTGCTGGCCAAGCCCGAGGAAGTCGAGGCGGTGGCCCGTGCCCAGGGCATTACCCTGCCGGCCGACCTGGAAATCCTCGACCCCGAACTGATTCGCGCACGCTACGTCGAGCCGATGGTCGAGCTGCGCAAGAGCCGCAACCTCAACGCCCCGATGGCCGAGCAGCAGTTGGAGGATCCGGTGGTGATCGGCACCATGATGCTGGCGCTGGATGAAGTCGACGGCCTGGTTTCAGGGTTGGTGCACTCCACCGCCAATACCATCCGCCCGGCCCTGCAACTGATCAAGACCGCGCCGGACTGCAGCCTGGTGTCGTCGGTGTTCTTCATGCTGTTCCCCGAGCAGGTGCTGGTGTACGGCGACTGCATCATGAACCCGCACCCCAGCGCCGTGGAGCTGGCGGAGATCGCACGGCAAAGCGCCGAATCGGCGCAGGCCTTCGGGATTGCGCCGCGCGTGGCGATGCTCAGTTATTCGAGCGACTCGGCGGCCAGTGACGAGGAAGTGGAGAAGGTGCGCGAAGCCACGCGCCTGGCGCAGCAGGCGGAACATGACCTGCTGATCGACGGGCCGTTGCAGTACGACGCCGCAGCCAATCCGGAGATTGCCCGGCAGTTGGCACCGCACAGCCAGGTTGCGGGCCGCGCCACGGTGTTCGTGTTCCCGGACCTGAACACCGGCAACACCACGCACAAGGCGGTGCAACGCAGTGCCGACTGCGTAAGCCTTGGGCCGATGCTGCAGGGGCTGCGCAAGCCAGTGAACGACTTGCCGCGCGGTGCGCAGGTGGACGATATCGTGCACACCATCGCGTTGACGGCGATCCAGGCCAGTCACGTGCGCTGAAACGCATCGCGGGACAAGTCGGTGCGCCGACTTGTCCCGCGACAGGGCCGCAAAGCGGCTGCGTTAAAGGTCAGGGGTACTGCTGGACAGTGCCCTGCTGGTCATACTGCTGGCCAGGGATCGGCTTCAGGTTGACCTCTACGCGGCGGTTCTGCGCCCGACCATTGGCATCGGCGTTGCTGGCGATCGGCTGATCCGGGCCCATGCCACGTACCGAAACCCGCGAAGCATCGACACCCTGCGAGGTCAGGTAGGTGCTGACGGCCTGCGCGCGACGCTGCGACAGGTCCATGTTGTGCTGGCGGCTGCCGGTGCTGTCGGTGAAGCCAACCACTTCGATGGTGTTCTGGTTGAACTGCTTGAACGAGCTGGCGAGGTTGTTCAGCGGCGAGTAGAAGCTTGGGGCGATGTTCGCCGAATCGGTCGCGAAGGTGATGTTACCTGGCATGATCAGCTTGATCTGGTCACCCTGGCGCTGCACTTCGACACCGGTGTTGGCCATCTGTGCACGCAGCTCGGCTTCCTGCTTGTCGGCATAGTAGCCATAACCGGCGGCGGCGGCGCCTACCGCAGCAGCGCCGATCAGCGCACCCTTGCCACGGTTGTTGTGATCGATGGCCGCACCCGCGATGGCACCGGCCAGTGCACCCAGGCCACCGTACTTGGCAGTCTTGCTCATCCCTGTGGAGCCGCCCTGCGCCTGGCCCTGGTTGTCGTAGGGGTTCTGGCCGGCACAGCCGGTCATCAGGGCAGCAGCGGTAGCGACGATAATCAGACGACGCATGGTGAACATGGACAAGCTCCTGGTGAAATTCGAAAGTGCAGCGGATCGTATGCGGATCAGTGCCAGCCTTGGATTGCAGCGACGCGGAAAAATTCCATGAAACTTCACGCCCGCACGAACGGGTTCTCACGCATCTCTTCGCCGAGGCGAGTATCCGGACCATGGCCGGTCACCACGATCGCCTCTTCATCCAGGCGGTACAGCCGCTCCTTGATTGAACGAACGATAGCCCGTTGATCGCCCCCCCACAAATCGGTGCGCCCCACACCACGCCGGAACAGGGTGTCGCCAGCAATCAGCAGCTTGTGCTCGGCAAACCAGAAACTCATCGAGCCCGGCGTATGCCCGGGCGTGTGCAGCGCCACGCCACAGCCGCAGGCCAGCGCTTCGTCATCGGCGAGCCAACGGTCCGGGGCAGGTACCGGCGTGTAGGGCACACCGAACATCTGGCACTGCATCTCCAGGTTGTCCCACAGCGGCTGGTCGTCCTTGTGCAGGTGCAGGGTCGCACCGGTCAGCTCCTTGAGCCTGCCGGAAGCCAGGAAATGATCGAAGTGGGCGTGGGTATGGATGATGCTCACCAGCGTCAGGCCATGCTGTTGCAGGCGAGCGAGAATCTTCTGCTCGTCGCCCCCCGGATCGACGACGATGGCCTTCTTGCTGACCGGGTCGCCGATCAGCGTGCAGTTGCACTGCAGGGGGCCTACGGGGAAGGTTTCGCGGATCAGCGATACAGGGATAGGGGTCATGGGAGTCCAGCTCCAAGCGACTTCACGCTCATTCAAATAAGGTTTGTACGCGCGCCAGCGCATCATCAATGACAACGTCGGGAACAGACTCGATACGTCGGGCACCACGTGCCTCGAGATCCAGCGTACGCAACTGGTTGCACAACACCACGCCCTGGGTTCGCGTACCTGCCCCACTGAGCGTGACTGCAAACCCGGCATGTCGGGCGAAATCCCCACCTTGAGTGATCGGGACTACCACCGCCAGGCCCGCGGCATTGTAGGCAGCCGGTGTGAGCACCAGAACCGGACGCATCGCACCTTGCTGCTCGCGTCCGACCACAGGCTCAAGATCGACTCGCACAATATCGCCCCTGGCGAATCCCACCCGCCTCATACCTCACGACCAACAGGACGAATGGCGTTCCACGCCGCGAGCTCATCCGGCTCGGGTGCATCGAGATCGCACTGGGCCATCAGCTCCTCAAGCTTGTACTTGGGTTTTGATCGGACGGGCTTGAGAACCAGCGACCCGGTGGCGGTATCCAGGCTGAGGACGGAGCCCACGCTCAGGCGCATCTGCTTGAGAATGGTCGATGGCAGGCGAATGGCAGCACTGTTGCCCCACTGTTGAATCTTGACTTCCATAAGTATCTCCAAAGGTAGATACATAGTAGAAACCCTCCAGATGATTGCAAGTAACTCGTAGAAACAACGTGTCTACATTGTCATCTGAAGCGCTGCTCTTGAAGTCATGAGCTCGAGGTCAGGAGCTATCCCACAACGCAGTGGGAAGTGACACTCAAATAGCCAGAGTCAAGGCAAAAACAACCTGAACAACCCGCCACCCAGCGCACCACCGTTGGCGATTTCGATCCGCCCGCGCACGCCGTTGCGCTCGTGCAGGGCGGCGATCCTGGCGGCGAAGTACAGGCCAAGGCCGGTGCTGCCGCTCTGCTGGTCGATGCCCTGCACGTAGTCCTGCTGACGCTCGAGCATGCGCTGTGGATAACCGGCGCCATCATCGTTGACGCTGATCACCAACTGCTCGCCCTCCTCTTCGACGCTGATCAGCAGCGTGTGCCCGGCGTAGCGAATGGCGTTGGTCAGCACGTTGGCGACCACCGAGGCGACCAGTTCACGGTCGAAGAAGCCCAGCGGGCTTTCGGTGTCGATGCGCCAGGTCGCCAGCACGT
>NZ_VZZS01000036.1:0-97114 GCF_009650575.1 Pseudomonas sp. MNR3A
ATGGTGACCTTGTCGCCGTTGCTCAAGGTGACAGTCAGCGGACGATCCAGCGGCTGGTTCACTTTGACAGTGAAGCTTGGCTGCTGGTCTTCAGTGACGTTGCCGTTGCTGACGATGGTTACAGAGACTTTGTCGCCTTCGTTGCCGGTGCCCGGAGTACCGGTACCCGGCTCGTCAGTCACCGTCGTGGTGACGGTGCCGTCACCCAGCGTCAGTTTCTCGAAGTTATCCGCACCAGTAACACCTTCCAGCTTGTTCACGATCGACGGCTGGCCGCCAACATAAACGTCGTCTGGAGCAGTGATAGTGACCGTACCGGTAGCACTGCCCGCCGGAATGGTGACCTTGGTGCCATCCGAAAGGGTGAAGGTCAGGCCGCCATGGCCCGTAACATCCAGACCCTGACCATTGGTCAGGGTGACGGTGTAGGTGATCTTGCCGCCTTCGGACACGGTGGTCTTGTCGGCAGTGAGGGTCGCGACGACTTCGCTCTCGGTATCGCTGATCTGGACGGTGGCCGCACCGCCAAGCTTCAGATCCTCGAAAGTCTTGCCCGGAACGCTGGCGTCGGTCACGCCCAAGGTCACGGAGCCCGCGTCCTTGAATACGTCGTCACCCTGCGCCGGCAGGCTGTAGGTAGCCTGGGTCTGGCCAGCAGCAATGGTGACCTTGTCGCCATTGCTCAGGGTCACGGTCAGGTCGTGGTCGAGCTTCTGGCTGACTGAAACGGTGAAGGTCGGCTGCTGAGCTTCCGTCACGTTACCGTTGCTGGCAATGCTGACAGTCACAGTGTCGATGCTGTCGCTGACCACGGTCTGAGCCGGGGTCGGATTCGGCACCAGATTCTCGAAGTTGCCGCCGGTGGTGCCGGTAATAGTGGTGCTGACCGTGCTGCCATTGACGAAGACATCATTGGCCGGGGTCTGGAATTCGACCGAGCCACTGGTCTTGCCGGCTTCGACGGTGACGGTCTGGCCGTTGGACAGGGTGACGGTGACTGGCGTCTGTGCCGGGTTGGTCAGGGTCACGGTGTAGGTGATCACGCCGCCTTCGGTGACGCTTGGCGTCGCGGTCAAGGTGGCGGTGGTGGTGTCGATGGTGTCGGTGATCTGGGTCACCGCCGGGGTCGGGTTCGGGGTAATGACCAAGCCGTTGCCGCCGGTGGTGCCGGTAATGGTGGTGGAGATCTGGCCGCCATCGATGTAAGGCGTGTCGTTGGCCGGAATGTTGACGTTGACCGAGCCGCTGGTCTGGCCAGCCGGGATCACGATCACCGCGCCGTTGGACAGGGTGACGGTCAGGTTGCTCTGCGGCGCCTGGCCGACGGTGGCGGTATAGACGATGACGCCACCCGCTTCGCTGATCGAAGGGGTGGCGCTCAGGCTCAGGCCGGTTGGAATGGGATTGTTGTTGGTGGTGGTGTCGTTGTTGGTATCCAGCCCACCGACTTCTTCGTTTGCCAGGCCTGCGGCGAAGCCCAGGGGGCCGGTGGGGAACCCGATGCTCGGGTCGACCACGCCTGCGGTTTCTTCCAGCAGCACGAAGCTGTGGCCACCACCGACCGAACCGCCGCCTGCGGCAGCAGGGCCGGCAGCAGGCGCTTCCAGCTCGGTGGTCGGGTCGACACCGGAGGCAATGGCCTGTTGCAGCTCTTCGACCGAGGGCGCGGCCTGCGCGGTGGCCTGGGCCAGGTCGGTGCTGCTGTCGGGCGCATCGGCGCTCCATTGAGTGTCGCGGCCCAGGTCGAGCATGCGACCGTCGGCCAATTCCAGGGTCACGGCGCCGCCCGGGCCGGTAAGGACTTCCTCGCCTGCGAACAGGCGATCGCCTTCGATCAGCACGCGCTTGATGCCTTCCGGGGATACTGCGATGACTTGGCCAACAATGCTTTTGACGATGGCAACGACAGTGCTCATGGAACTCTCCGGGATGTGTCTCAATTGGCTTCCGGCCGGCGTGCGAACCTGCTTCCGCTGGAATGTTACAAAAATGATTTGACGCTTTTATTCGTCAAATTTCTGTCAATAATTTTCGGCTATTAAGTTTATGCCAAAGTATTGACCTTCGTCTCGCCATCCTAAACAATCGGCAAACTAATGTCACATTGATATTTGAGTAAAAACCTCTTCCTTTCGTATTAATTACGTACAGTCTCGCAAGCTCGCCAATCGTTCAGTTCAGGCCGCCATTTTCAGGGGCCAGACCCGCTTCGGCCGTGATTTGGGACAACAGCGCCACTTGGGAATCAGTAAAAATGCGTGCGTCACTTTTCACCGTTCTTCCTCTCGCCCTTGCAGCCTCCATTGCCCAAGCACAAACCCTGCCGCAAGCCATGCAACAGGCCTTGGACGTGCACCCGGAAATCCAGGCCGGGGTCAACGCCCGCACCGCCGCGGACTATCAACTGCGCGCCGCGCAGGGTGGTTACCTACCGCGCGTCGACATGACCGCCGGCTACGGCCGCGAGGGCAGCGATTCGCCGAGTACGTCGCATCGCTGGGAGACCTTGAACCGGGGTGAGTCAAGTATCCGTCTCCGCCAAATGGTTTTTGACGGTTTTGCCACCTCCAGCGAAGTGGGCCGTCAGCAAGCCACGGTCAACGCTCGTGCCTACTCCCTGATGGGCACCTCCGAGCGCACCGCGCTGACCGTTGCCCAGGTCTATCTCGATGTCCTGTCGCGCCGCGAGATGGTGCGCCTGGCCGAAGACAACCTGCGCAACCACGAACGCATCCTCGACCAGATCAAGCTGCGCACCAGCCGTGGCGTCGGCCGTCTGGCCGACCTCGACCAGGCCGAAGCGCGCCTGGCGCAGGCGCGTAACAACCTGATCACCGAGCAGACCAACCTGGCCGACGCCAACACCAACTACCTGAGCGTGATCGGGCAAATGCCTGACGAACTGAGCGCGCCTGCGCCGTTCATCGACCTGCTGCCGGCCACCCTGGACGAGGCTCGTCACCAGATGGTCGAGAGCAGCCCGATCCTCCGCTCGGCAGAATCCGACATCGCTGCCGCCGAGAAGCAATACGAAGCGGCCAAGTCTAGTTTCTATCCGCGTTTTGATGCAGAGCTCGGACGGACGGCAGACAACAACCTCGACGGTTCGGTCGGCCACAACAATGAGTGGCAGGCCATGCTGCGCATGAACTTCAACCTTTACGCCGGTGGCAGCAACAAGGCCGACCTGGAATCGAAGTCGTATCTGGCCAACCAGGCGCTGGATATTCGCAACAACGCCTTGCGTCAGCTCAATGAGGAGTTAGGCTTGGCATGGAATGCTCTGGACAACGCCAACGCCCAGTTGCCGATCGCCCAGCAGTATGTCGATCACAGCACCCGGGTGCGCAGCGCCTACCAGCAGCAGTTCGGCCTGGGCGAGCGAACCCTGCTCGATCTGCTGGACAGCGAGAATGAAACCTTCACCGCGCAACGTCGTCTGGTAGAAGTGAAGAACACTCAGTTGTTTACTCAGTACCGAATCAAGGCGACCATTGGTCAACTGCTGAAGAGCCAGGGTGTCGTAGCCCCCATGGCGACCGTCGTACAGAACGACCTGAAGCCAAAGGTGAACCTGCCAGGCATGAACTGAAGGCGCACCTGTCCTATCCAACCGCAAGGATGAAGAGAGCGCCGCGTGGAATCTGAAGTCAGTCGAGTACAACTCAACCATGATCCACGCAGTCAGCATGACGATCCGCTACTGGACAGCCTGCTGACCCTGTGTGTCCTGCACCAGAAACCCGCCAGCCGGGCCATGCTCACCACCGGCCTGCCGCTGCCGGCGCAGCGCCTGAGCGTCGAGCTGCTGCCGCGTGCCGCAGCTCGCGCGGGTCTGCAGGGGCGCCTGCTGCAACGCAAGCTCGAGCAGATCCCCAGCATCGCCATGCCGGCGATGCTGCTTCTGAAGGAAGGGCGCAGTGCCGTCCTGCTCGGCTGGGAAAATGAAGACACCGCACGCCTGTTGCTCAGCGAGAGCGACGGCGGGGAAGTGCTGGTCACCCGCGAGGCGCTGCTCAGCGACTACAGCGGCAAGGTGTTCTTCGCTCAGCCGCAGCACAAGTTCGACGTCAACCACGGCAACCTGATCCCGCGCGCGCGCTCCTGGTTCCGCGACACCCTGATGCGCAGCAAATGGCTGTACATCGACGCCATCGCCGCCAGCCTGGTGATCAACCTGATTGCCCTGGCGGCGCCGCTGTTCGTGATGAACGTCTATGACCGCGTGGTGCCCAACCAGGCCACCTCGACGCTATGGGTGCTGGCAGTGGGCATCGCCGGTGCCTACGTCTTCGACCTCATCCTCAAGGGGCTGCGCAGCCTCTGTCTGGACCTTGCCGGCAAGAAGACCGACCTGATCATTTCCGCGACGCTGTTCGAGCGTATCGTCGGCATGTCGATGAAATACCGCCCCGCGCGGGTCGGCAGCTTTGCGCAGAACATCCACGAGTTCCAGGGGCTGCGCGACTTCCTCGCTTCGCTCACCCTCACCAGCCTGATCGACCTGCCGTTTACCCTGCTGATCCTGACGGTGATCGCCATCATCGGTGGGCACCTGGTATGGATCCCGATATTGGCCTTCCCGCTCGCCCTGGGCATCGGCTATGCCCTGCAGAAACCATTGATGGCGACGATGGAGCGCACCATGGCGCTGGCTTCCGAGCGCCAGTCCAGCCTCATCGAGACCCTTGCCGGGCTGGATGCGGTCAAGGTCAACAACGCCGAGAGCGAGCGCCAGTACATGTGGGAGCAGACCCTCGGCACCCTCAGCCGCCTCGAACTGCGGGTCAAGGTACTGTCGGGCCTGGCGATGAACATCACCATGCTGATCCAGCAGCTCGCCGGTGTGGCGATGATCTGCGTTGGCGTGTACCTGATCATCGACGGCAACCTCAGCATGGGCGGCCTGGTGGCCTGCTACATGCTCAGTGGTCGCGCGCTTGGCCCACTGGGCCAGCTCAATGGTCTGCTGGCCCGCTACCAGCAGGCCAAGGTGACCATGGTCGCCACCGACCAGATGATGGAGCTGCCCCAGGAGCGCAATTTCGAAGAGCGTCCGCTGAGCCGCCAGGTGCTGCAGGGTGCGGTTGAGTTCCGCGGCGTCGAGTTCACCTATCCGAACCAGCAGAACCAGGCGCTCAAGGGCATCAACCTGGTCATTCGACCTGGCGAGAAGGTCGGCATCATCGGCCGCAGTGGTTCGGGCAAGAGCTCGCTGGCCAAGTTGATCGTCGGCCTGTATGAAGCCGACGGCGGCTCGCTGCTGGTCGATGGCGTCGATATCCGCCAGATCGACGTCAGCGAGTTGCGCCACAATATCGGCTATGTGCCCCAGGATATCCAGTTGCTGGCCGGGACCCTGCGCGACAACCTGGTCAGCGGCGCCCGCTACATCGAGGATGAGCTGATCCTGCAGGCCGCAGAGCTGGCTGGCGTGCATGAATTCGCCCGTCTTCATCCCGACGGCTATGAGCTGCAGGTTGGCGAGCGCGGCCAGAATCTCTCCGGCGGCCAGCGCCAGAACGTCGCCCTGGCCCGTGCGTTGCTGCTCAATCCGCAGATCCTGCTGCTCGACGAACCCACCAGCGCCATGGACAACACCGGCGAAGAACGCCTCAAGCAGCGCCTGGGTGCGGTGATCGAAGGCAAGACCGTGTTGTTGGTCACGCACCGGGCTTCGTTGCTGTCGCTGGTGGACCGGTTGATCGTCATCGATCGTGGTCAGATCGTCGCGGATGGCCCGAAAGCCGCCGTCATGGAAGCGCTGAAGAAGGGGCAGATCAGTGTTGCATAAGCTGGATTTCGGGCGTTTCAAGGACAACCTGCGCCGCTATTTCAAAGGCTCCGAATCGCTGGCAGGCCAGCCGCTGCCAGAGGTCAACAAGGCGCTGATCGAGGATGCGCCGCGCATCGTGCGTCTGACCATCTGGGGCGTGATTGCCTTCTTCGTGTTCCTGATCGTATGGGCCAGCGTTGCGCCCATCGATGAAGTGACGCGCGGTGAAGGCAAGGCTATTCCTTCGTCCAAGGTACAGAAGGTGCAGAACCTCGAGGGCGGCATCGTCGCGCAGATCTACGCGAAGGAAGGCGAGATCGTCGAAGTCGGCCAACCGCTGCTGCGTCTGGACGAAACCCGCTTCGCCTCCAACGTCGACGAGACCGAGGCCTCGCGCCTGGCCATGGCCCTGCGCGTGCAGCGCCTGAGCGCTGAGGTCGACGACACGCCGCTGCAGATCGATGAAGAACTGCGCAAGGCCGCGCCGAGCCAGGCTGCCAGCGAACAGTCGCTGTACCAGAGCCGACGCCAGCAGTTGCATGACGAGATCAGTGGCCTGGAGCAGCAACTGGTGCAGAAGCAGCAGGAACTGCGCGAGTTCAACTCCAAGCGCGCCCAGTACGCCAACAGCCTGCAGTTGCTGCGCCAGGAAATCGCCATGTCCGAGCCGCTGGTGGCCCAGGGGGCGATCTCGCAGGTCGAGGTGCTGCGCCTGCGTCGCGCCGAAGTCGAGAACCGTGGCCAGATGGACTCTACCGCCCTGGCCATTCCCCGTGCCGAAGCGGCGATCAAGGAAGTGCAGAGCAAGATCGAGGAAACCCGCGGCAAGTTCCGCAGCGAGGCGCTCACCCAGCTCAACGAGGCTCGCACCGAGCTTAACAAGGCCACGGCCACCAGCAAGGCGCTGGATGACCGGGTCAACCGCACCATGGTCACATCGCCCGTGCGCGGTATCGTCAAGCAACTGCTGGTGAACACCATCGGCGGCGTGATCCAGCCGGGCAGCGACATCATCGAGATCGTGCCGCTGGACGATACGCTGGTGGTAGAGGCGAAGATCCTGCCCAAGGATATCGCCTTCCTGCACCCCGGCCAGGAAGCCACGGTGAAGTTCACTGCCTACGACTACACCATCTATGGCGGCATGAAGGCCAAGCTCGAACAGATCGGTGCCGACACCATCACCGACGAAGACAAGAAGACCACCTACTACCTGATCAAGCTGCGCACCGACAGAAGCCACCTGGGCTCTGACGAGAAGCCGCTGCTGATCATCCCCGGCATGGTCGCCACGGTGGATATCCTCACCGGCAAGAAGACCATCATGAGCTACCTGCTCAAGCCGATCATCAAGGCGCGTTCCGAGGCGTTGCGCGAGCGGTGATAACGACCCGGCTCTTTCCTTGTCCGAGCAACTGTCTTGCTCAAAATCTAAAGGCCAGCCCAATCCCTGTGGGAGCGGGCTTGCCCGCGAATCAGATACCGTGCTGCATGGCACCGGCTTCGCCGGTGATCGCGGGACTAGCCCGCTCCCACAAGTAACACCGCAGTATTCAGAAGTTGCGTAGCTCTAGGAGCAACTGTCTTGTTCGAAATCTAAAGACCAGCCCAATCCCTGGGGGAGCGCCGAACCGCCGCTTGTACGGTAAATCGTTATCGCAGCTTTTTCGCCAGGCCATCACAGCCCGTATATGCATATTCTCTAAAGATATTTAAATTTCCATTCTTATGACTTTATAGTCACTCCCACTGCGTACCTGCCGACCAATCGGCGCGCCGCACGACTCGAACCCACACGGGAAATCCCCGTGCGTTTCTGAATCGATGCGCGCCCCTGAAAGTCGCGCACTGCGTGGGAGTGAACAATGTCAGCCGCCTCGAACGCCTTGTCGTCCATCGACAGCGCACAGCCGCAACGCTTCGAAATCCGCCCCTTCTCCGGTGCCGTCGGTGCCGAGATCATTGGGCTGGACCTGTCCCGGCCGGTCAACGCCGAAGATTTCAACCGTATTCATCGCGCCCACCTGGACCATCACGTCCTGGTGTTCCGCGACCAGCGCATCACCCCCGAACAGCAGATCGCCTTCAGCCGCCGTTTCGGCGTACTGCAGATCCATGTGCTCAAGCAGTTCCTGCTGGAAAACCACCCCGAGATTCTGATCGTTTCCAACATCATCGAGGACGGTCGCAACATTGGCCTGGGTGATGCCGGCAAGTTCTGGCATTCGGACCTCTCCTACAAAGAGCTGCCGAGCCTCGGCTCGATGCTGCACGCCCAGGAACTGCCCAGCGAGGGTGGCGACACCCTGTTCGCCGACATGCACAAGGCCTGGGACGCGGTGCCCGATGCGCTGCGCAAGGTGGTCGAGGGACGCAGCGCTGCGCATTCCTATACCGCCCGCTATTCGGAAACCAAGTTCGAGGGCAACTGGCGCCCGACCCTGACCGCCGAGCAACTGGCCCAGGTCAACGAAGTCATCCACCCGGTGGTACGCACTCACCCGGAGAACGGCCGCAAGGCGCTGTTCGTCAGTGAGGGCTTCACCACTCGCATCGTCGGCCTGCCCGATGACGAGAGCCGCGATGTACTGCAGCAGCTCTACGCCCTGAGCGTGCTTGAGCAGAACATCTACCGCCACGCCTGGCAGCCCCACGACATGGTGTTCTGGGACAACCGTTCGCTGATCCATCTGGCTGCCGGCTGCCCCGCGCACCTGCGCCGCAAGCTCTACCGCACCACCATCCAGGGCGATGCCCCGTTCTGACGACTGAGGACCCTCATCATGCGTAAATCCATCAGCCGCCTGGCGGCCAGCATCGGCCTGGGCGCCAGCCTGATCGTAGGCGGCCTCGCGGCGCCGGCGGTGGCCCAGGCCGAAGGCAAGATCCGTATCGCCGAGCAGTTCGGCATCGTGTACCTGTTGCTCAACGTCGTTCGTGACCAGCAACTGATCGAGAAGCACGGCAAGGAGCAGGGCATCGACATTCAGGTCGACTGGGCGCAGCTTTCCGGGGGCGCGGCGATCAACGATGCGTTGCTGTCGGGCTCTGTGGACATTGCCGGCGCCGGCGTCGGGCCGTTGCTCACCGTCTGGGATCGCACCTACGGCCGGCAGAACGTCAAGGCCGTGGCCTCGCTGGGCAACTTCCCGTACTACCTGGTCAGCAGCAACCCCAATGTGAAGACCATCGCCGACATTTCCGAGAAGGACCGTATCGCCGTGCCTGCGGTGGGTGTTTCGGTACAGTCGCGCTTCCTGCAATACGCGGCGGCCAAGCAGTGGGGCGACAAGGAGTACAACCGCCTCGACAAGTACACCCTGGCCGTGCCGCATCCAGATGCCACAGCCGCGCTGCTGGCCGGCGGCACCGAACTCAACGGGCATTTCTCCAACCCACCGTTCCAGGACCAGGCGCTGGCCAACAAGAACGTGCACATCGTGCTCAACAGCTACGACCTGCTCGGCCCCAACTCGCCAACCCTGCTGTTCGCCACCGAGAAGTTCCGTAAGGACAACCCCAAGACCTACAAGGCGTTCGTCGATGCGCTCGCCGAGGCCGCCGACTTCGCCCAGAAAGACAAGGCCGCAGCCGCCGATACCTACATCCGCGTGACCAAGGCCAAGATCGATCGCAACGCGTTGATCAAGCTGATCGACAACCCGCAGTACGAGTTCACCATCACGCCGAAGAACACTTACCCACTGGCCGAATTCCTCTACCGGGTCGGCGCCATCAAGCACAAGCCCGAGTCGTGGAAGGACTACTTCTTCCAGGATGAGCGCCCATTGCAAGGGAGCTGATCGACCATGACCGCCCCATTGCCAGGCCACACGGCCAGCAACCTGAGCCGTGTCGACACCCCACCGCTGCTCAAGGTGGACAATCTCAGCCTCGAATACCGCACCGCGCAGCGCGTGGTGCGGGCTACTCACCAGGTCAGCTTCGAAGTCGATCGCGCCGACCGCTTCGTACTGTTGGGCCCGTCCGGGTGCGGCAAGTCGACCTTGCTCAAGGCCGTGGCCGGTTTCATCGAGCCGCGCGAAGGGCAGATCCTGTTGCAGGGCCAGCCGGTCAAGGGCCCAGGTCCTGACCGCATCGTCGTGTTCCAGGAGTTCGACCAGTTGCCGCCATGGAAGACGGTCAAGCAGAACGTCATGTTTCCGCTGCTGGTCTCTGGCCAACTCAAGCGCGCCGAGGCCGAGGCGCGGGCGCTGCACTATCTGGAGAAGGTCGGCCTGGCCGCCTTTGCCGATGCCTACCCGCACACCTTGTCTGGCGGCATGAAGGCGCGTGTGGCGATTGCCCGCGCGTTGGCCACGCAGCCGAAGGTGCTGCTGATGGACGAGCCCTTCGCCGCGCTCGACGCCCTGACCCGACGCAAGATGCAGGAAGAATTGCTGCTGTTGTGGGAAGAGGTGCGCTTCACGCTGCTGTTCGTCACCCACTCTATCGAGGAGGCGCTGGTGGTGGGTAACCGCATCCTCTTGCTGTCGCCGCATCCGGGACGGGTACGGGCCGAGGTGCACAGCCACCAATACGATCTGGGCAGCCTGGGTGGCAGCGATTTCCAGGCCAGCGCCCGGCGTATCCATCGCCTGCTGTTCGACGAAGCCGGTGAGCCGGAGCAGGCCTCGGACCTGGGCTTCAACGATATCCGCATCGCTTACTGACAGGAGGAGCCTGCGCATGACGACCACACCTGCACGCCAGGAATACGAAGTGCCGCTGCAGCCCCTGCCAGGGCTTTCGCTGGAGCGTGATCTGCCGCTTGCCCAACGTCTGTGGCAACAGGCCTGGTTGCGCAAGACAGTGATTCTTGCGCTGCTCGCCTTGATCTGGGAGGCGGCGGCGCGCTACACCGCCAACGACCTGCTGCTGCCGACCTTTCTGCAAACGGCGGTGGCGTTCTGGGACGGGATGGTTAGTGGCGAGCTGCCGGCCAAGGTCGGGGTCTCGCTGGTGGTGCTGCTCAAGGGCTATGTGCTGGGGATCGTACTGGCCTTCGGTTTGACCAGCCTGGCGGTCTCGACCCAGTTCGGCCGCGACCTGCTGGGTACCCTGACCTCCATGTTCAACCCACTGCCGGCCATCGCACTGTTGCCGCTAGCCCTCTTGTGGTTTGGCCTGGGCGACAACAGCCTGATCTTCGTGCTGGTGCATTCGGTGCTCTGGGCACTGGCGCTCAACACCTACGCGGGCTTTCTCGGGGTGTCCGAGACCCTGCGCATGGCCGGGCGCAACTATGGCCTGCGTGGGTTGCGCCTGGTGCTGCACATCCTGGTGCCGGCGGCATTGCCGTCGATTCTCTCGGGTCTGAAGATCGGCTGGGCCTTCGCCTGGCGCACCCTGATCGCCGCCGAGCTGGTGTTCGGCGCCAGCAGCGGCAAGGGCGGGCTGGGCTGGTACATCTTCCAGAACCGCAACGAGCTGTATACCGACAAGGTGTTTGCCGGGTTGGCGGTGGTGATCCTGATCGGCTTGCTGGTGGAGGGCCTGGTGTTCAATACCCTCGAGCGGTTGACCGTACGGCGTTGGGGGATGCAGAGGTAGTTCCGCGCGCAAGCAGGTTGGGTGCCTGTTTCCGCGTTATCAGGCCAGGTATCGGGCGGCCGCGTTACTCAGCGTCTTGTGAATCTCATCTCTCAGCGCCTCCGGCTGCTCGACCACCACGGCCTCACCCTGGCCCAGTACCCACCAGCGTAACGTCCAGCCGTCTTCTACTGTCGCCCGCAGTCGATGGCCATGGTGCAGCGCCGTCAACTGCATGTTCGCGCTCAACGGCACTTCTCGCAGCTGTCGCGCCAGCTGATCGCTGACCCACGCCTGCAGTTCCAGCCCCGTGCCCTGACGGGGCTGCTGCGGGTCGCCACGCAGGTAGTCGAGCAAGTCGAAATTGCCACGCGGCTCGCCCATGGCGCTGGCCGACCAATGCCAGCCGAATGGAATGCTCTTGTCATTGCGCTCCAGCGGAAAGATCAGCGACAGCTCGTTGAGGTCGCGCTCGACCGTACGCTTGCTGACATTGAAGCCGACATCGCGCAGGCGCCAGACCAGTTCGGCGCTGGTGACTCCCGGTGAGCGGCTGGGCAATTGACGCAGCAGCGCCCACTGGCGGCTGAGGGTGGCGCGGGTAGTGGCGAACGGCAAAGGGTAACGTCCTTGTCTAGGCTTGCGGCATTAGCATGGCGGGCACCGCGGCAGATGGCAATTCGCTACTTTGCGCTGAGATCGCGGATCCGCGATTTGGTTGCGTCGAGGTGAATCGTTCGCGACAGGTTTCGTCGTGTCGTCGCGCAGAATCGCCTCATCACAGTCGAGGTCGGAACTGTGGGACGTTCAATGAGGATGAACATGTCTGCTGTCAGCAATATCCATTCGCTGCTCGCCCGTCTCCTGCCCGAGCGCATCGTGCCTGCGCCAGCCATTTCCCGGCGACACCTGCGCCTGTTCGCTGGCGTCGGCATGCCCACCCAGTGGGCGGTGCTGGGTGAGCGCTCTGCGCTGGTGAGCCGTCTGGACGAGGCAGTGGATGTGCAGGCTATCTACGCCGACCTGCGGCGCCAGGCACTGGAGGGCAATGCCGCGGTGCTCAACGACCTGGGCTGGATCTGGCTCAATGGCCGCTACTGGCGCGCCGACACGGCGCTGGCCAGCCATCTGCTGCGCATGGCCGCGCT
Source organism: Pseudomonas sp. MNR3A (assembly GCF_009650575.1). NCBI lineage: Bacteria > Pseudomonadati > Pseudomonadota > Gammaproteobacteria > Pseudomonadales > Pseudomonadaceae > Pseudomonas > Pseudomonas sp. MNR3A. Next base: position 12,457 of record NZ_VZZS01000036.1, read on the forward strand.
GCAGGGCAATGCCGCAGCCTGGTTCAACCTGGGGCAGCAGCACTATTTCGGCAAGGGTGTGACGGTGTGCTATGCCACCGCTGCAGAGCATTACCGGCACGCTTTCGAACGTGGCCTGTCGCACGCTGCTGCGGCCCTGGGCGACCTGTACGAGGAAGAAGTCTGCGATGCCGATCAGGACTGGGAGGTAAACCCGGCCGAGGCATACCAGTGGTTCCTGCGCGGGGCCCAGCGTGGCGAGGCACGTTGCCGGTTCGAGGTGGGCTATCGGCTGTTGCATGGACTGCATGTCGAGTCGGATACGCGGGCGGCGCTGTACTGGCTGGAGCTTGCCGCGGGGGCGGGGGTGATGCAGGCGGCCGAGGAGCTGGCGGTGCATTTCAGTCGCAGCGATGAAGGACGCTACCTGGAGTGGCGCGACCAGGCGATCGCGCTGGGCAGCACCCTGGCCTTGACCATGAAGCTGGAGGACCAGGTTCAGCCTTGAGTCCGTTGGGGTGGTGGTGATGCCTTCGCGGGCAAGCCCGCTCCCACGAACACACTGTTCATCGCCCCCGGTTGACGAAGGGGGGAGGGCTGGGCGTATATTGATAGTTAGCAAACTATGAATATCCTCGGTTCTTCCACATGACACTCGACGCACTGCACCTGAAAGTCAGCAGCGGCATGGTCGTTGCCGGTCGCCACTGGCGGCGCATCTGCCATGCGGCGCTGACCGGCTATGGCATCTCCGAAGCCTGTGCGGTGCCGTTGCTGATGATCGTGCGCCTGGGCGATGGTGTGCACCAGGTGGCCGTGGCCCAGGCCGCCGGCCTGGAAAGCCCGTCGCTGGTGCGTCTGCTCGACCAACTGTGCAAGGCCGGGCTGGTGTGTCGCACCGAGGATCCGCTCGACCGACGTGCCAAGGCGCTGAGCCTGACCGCCGAAGGCCGCACCCTGGCCGAATCCATCGAGCGCGAGCTGGTACGTCTGCGCCGCGAGGTGCTGCACGGTATCTCGGCCGCCGACCTGGAAGCCACCCTGCGGGTCATCCACGCCTTCGAAGTCGCTGCACAGGGGGCGCCGGTGTGAACGGCTTCTTCAGTTCGGTACCGCCGGCGCGCGACTGGTTCTATGGCGTGCGTACCTTCGCCGCGTCGATGATTGCCCTGTACATCGCCTTGCTGATGCAACTGCCGCGCCCCTACTGGGCGATGGCCACGGTCTACATCGTGTCCAGCCCCTTCGTCGGCCCCACCAGTTCCAAGGCCTTGTACCGCGCAGTCGGCACGCTGCTCGGTGCTGGCGGCGCGGTGCTGCTGGTGCCGCCGCTGGTGCAGTCACCGTTGTTGCTGAGCATCGCCATCGCCCTGTGGACCGGCACCTTGCTGTTCCTTTCGCTGAACCTGCGCACGGCCAATAACTACATGCTGATGCTGGCCGGCTACACCTTGCCGATGATCGCCCTGGCCGTGGTCGACAACCCGCTGGCGGTGTTCGATGTCGCCTCGTCGCGTGCCCAGGAAATCTGCCTTGGCATCGTCTGCGCCGCGGTGGTGGGTGCAATCTTCTGGCCGCGTCGCCTGGCGCCGGTGGTGATGGGCGCCACGGGCACCTGGTTTGGCGAGGCGATTCGCTACAGCGATCTGTACCTGAGCCGAGACGCTGACGCCGACAAGGTCGCGGGCCTGCGCGGCTCGATGGTTGCCACCTTCAACAGTCTGGAGCTGATGATCGGCCAGCTCGGCCACGAAGGCGCCGGCCCGCACACGGTGAAGAACGCCCGTGAACTACGCGGCCGCATGATCCACCTGCTGCCGGTGATCGATGCCCTTGATGATGCGCTGGTCGCGCTCGAAGGTCGCGCGCCGGAGCAGTTCGCACAGGTCCAGCCGCTGCTGGCATCGGCCCGAGAGTGGCTCAAAGGCACCGCCGACAGCGCTTCGGTCGCGCGCTGGACCGCGCTGCACGAGCAGATCGCCCGCGTGCAACCGCACGCCGATGCGCTCGATCAGCGCCATGCCCTACTGCTGTCCAACGCCCTCTACCGCCTCAGCGAATGGCTCGATCTCTGGCAGGACTGCTGCACCCTGCAGCATGCCCTGCGCCTGGACGACACCAAGCCCTGGCGGGCGGTCTACCGTCATTGGCGGCTGGGCCGCCTGACGCCATTCTTCGATCGCGGCCTGATGCTGTATTCGGTGTTCTCCACCGTCACCGCGATCATCGTCGCCTGTGGCCTGTGGATCGGCCTGGGATGGAACGACGGCGCCAGTGCCGTGATCCTCGCCGCCGTGGCCTGCAGCTTCTTTGCGGCGATGGATGATCCGGCGCCGCAGATCTACCGCTTTTTCTTCTGGACGCTGATGTCGGTCATCTTCTCCAGCGTCTACCTGTTCCTGGTGCTGCCGAACCTGCACGACTTCCCGATGCTGGTGCTGGCGTTCGCCGTACCCTTCATCGTGGTCGGCACCCTCACGGTGCAGCCGCGTTTCTACCTCGGCACCCTGCTGACCATCGTCAACACCTCGACCTTCATCAGCATCCAGGGCGCCTACGACGCCGACTTCTTCACCTTCCTCAATGCCAACCTGGCAGGCCCGGTGGGGCTGCTGTTTGCCTTCATCTGGACCCTGGTGGTGCGCCCGTTCGGTGTGGAGCTGGCCGCCAAGCGCATGACCCGCTTCACCTGGCGCGACATCGTCGAGATGACCGAGCCTGCGACCTTGGCTGAACAGCGCAAGGTCGGTGTGCAGATGCTCGACCGCCTGATGCAGCATCTGCCGCGCCTGTCGCAGACCGGTCAGGACAGCGGCGTTGCCCTGCGCGACCTGCGTGTGGGCCTGAACCTGCTCGACCTGCTGGCCTACATGCCGCGTGTCGGCCAGCAGGCCCGCCAGCGCTTGCAGACGGTCATCGAGGAAGTCGGCGGTCACTACTCGAGCTGCCTGCGCGCCGGCGAGCGCCTGCACGCACCTGCAGCGCTGCTGCGCAACATGGAGCGGGCACGCCTGGCGTTGGCACTGGACGAGCTGAACGAGCGCGGCGAGCCCCGCGTTCACCTGCTGCATGCCCTGGCCGGCTTGCGTCTGGCGCTGTTGCCGGGCGTCGAGGTGATGCTCGAGCCGGTCGAACAACCGCAACTGCCACCTGGAATCGACGGAGCGCCGCTGTGATCGGTGAACTGGATATCAGCGGGGTGTTCCTGCCCACGCTGCTGGTGATGATGTTTGCCACCTACCTGCTGTTCCTGGGCGTGCACGCTGTGCTGGTGCGCCTGCATTTCTACCGCCTGGTCTGGCACCGGGCGTTGTTCAACGTTGCTCTCTACGCCGTACTGCTGGGTGCGGTGGATCACTTTTGCCGAAGCCTGATGCTGCCATGAAAAAACCGTTGTTGACCTTGGGCCGTGTGGTCCTGACATTGCTGGTGGTGACCTTCGCGGCCGTGCTGGTCTGGCAGATGGTCGTGTACTACATGTTCGCGCCCTGGACCCGCGACGGCCATATCCGCGCCGACGTGATCCAGATCGCCCCGGATGTGTCCGGGCTGATCCAGAAGGTGGAGGTGCGCGACAACCAGGTGGTCAAGCGTGGTGACGTGCTGTTCACCATCGATCAGGATCGCTTTGGCCTGGCCTTGCGCCAGGCCCGGGCGACCCTGGCCGAGCGCGAGGAAACCCTGGCCCAGGCCGCCCGCGAAACCCGGCGCAATCGCAAGCTGGGCAACCTGGTGGCGGCCGAGCAGCTCGAAGAGAGCCAGTCGCGCGAGGCTCGTGCCCGCTCGGCGGTGAGCGAGGCGCAGGTGGCGGTCGATACCGCCCAGCTCAACCTCGACCGTTCGGTGGTGCGCAGCCCGGTGGACGGCTACCTCAACGACCGCGCTCCGCGGGCCCATGAGTTCGTCACTGCGGGCCGACCGGTGCTGTCGGTGGTCGACAGCGCCTCGTACCATGTCGATGGCTACTTCGAGGAAACCAAGCTCAGTGGCATCCATGTTGGTGATGCCGTGGACATCCGCGTGATGGGCGATGACACACGCCTGCGCGGCCATGTCGAAAGCCTGTCGGCAGGGATCGAGGACCGTGACCGCGTCAGTGGTGCCAATCTGCTGCCCAACGTCAACCCGGCGTTCAGCTGGGTGCGCCTGGCCCAGCGGATCCCGGTGCGGATCGCCTTCGATGAGGTGCCGGCAGATTTCCGCATGATCGCCGGGCGTACCGCCACGGTGTCGATCATCGAGGGCCAGCGGCCATGAAACGCCTGATGCTTGCAGGGCTGGCGCTGTCGCTGGGGGCCTGCGCCATGGTCGGTCCCGATTACCAGGTACCCGAGGATGCCGCGGTGCAGCGCAGCGACCTGAACGGCCCGTTGCGCCAGGATGCCGCGAGCGTGGTATCGGCGCCGGTGCCGGATGACTGGTGGCAGTTGTACCAGGACCCACGTCTCAATACGCTGGTGCGCCAGGCGTTGAGCGCCAATACCGAGCTGCGCGTGGCGGCGGCGAACATCGCCAAGGCTCGCGCACAGGTCGAGGTCGCCGAGTCGCAGGGGGGCTTCAGCGGCGGCGCGAAGGCCGGCGCCCAGCGCCTGCAGGAGTCTGGCGAAGCTTTCCTGCTGCCGGAAAAAGTCCCGGTGGCCAACATCGGCGAGGCGATTCTCAGCGCCTCGTACCAGTTCGACCTGTGGGGCACCTTCAAGCGCGGCACCGAAGCTGCCAAGGCCAATGCCGACGCGGTGCAGGCCGCCGCCGACACTGCGCGCATCACCCTGGTGGCCGATGTGGTCAAGGCCTACACCCAGGTGTGCTCGGCCAATGAGGAGTACCACATCGCCCGCGAATCGCTCGACCTGCAGCAGCAAAGCGTGCAGTTGAACCAGCGCTTGCGCGATGCTGGCCGTGGCGACGAGACCCTCGTTACCCGCTCGCAAACCCAGTTCAAGTCGTTGCGTGCCGAGTTGCCGCGCTTCAAGGCCGAGCGCGAGGCCGGGCTCTATACCCTCGCCGCATTGCTGGCCAAACCGGTCGACCAGTTGCCGCCGGGCACCGCCGAGTGCGCCGAGCTGCCGCATCTGGCCCAACTGATTCCGGTGGGCGATGGCGCGGCGCTGCTCAAGCGCCGTCCCGACGTGCGTCAGGCCGAGCGCCAACTGGCGGCTGCCACTGCGACCATTGGCGTGGCCACTGGCGCCCTGTATCCGAACATCAGCATTGGCGCCCAGGTCGGCACCATCGGCATTCTCGAAAACCTCGGCGAGCCTTCGACCAACCGTTGGGGCTTCGGCCCGCAGATCAGCTGGGCCATCCCCACCAACGGCACCCGTGCCCGAATTCGCGAAGCCGAAGCCTCGACCCAGGCCGCGCTGGCGCATTTCGATGGCGTGGTGCTCAACGCCATCCGCGAAACCCAGACCCGCCTGGCGCAGTACAGCGCCTTGCTGGACCGTCGCGAAGCACTGGCCGATGCCGAGCGCTCGGCGCAGGAAGCGGCCGAACAGACCCATCGCCGCTATGAGGCCGGGCGCGAGTCATTCCTTGCCGACCTGCAGGCGACCCGCGCCTATACCGACGTGCGTGCGCAATTGGCGGCTGCCAATACCCAGGTGGCGATGGGGCAGATCGGTGTGTTCCTGGCCTTGGGTGGCGGCTGGAAGGCGACAGCGGTGCAGTGAGTGGCATTGCGTCTTTGTTTTCGCGGGCCTGCAGGAGCACAGCCTTGCTCAAAATTTAAAGACCAGCTCAATCCCTATGGGAAAGGGTTTGTCCAGAGAGCACCGGCGTAGCCGGTGCCATGCATCGCGGTGTTCCTTTCGCGGGCAAGCCCGCTCCTACAGGGCCCCACTGAACCTGTAGGAGCGGGCTTGCCCGCGAAGCAGACGGCACGATCTCATCGTGTGGAAAACGTTTGCGTATTTCCCGGTCCGACACTCAAGTATTCCTCCGCGACGCCGATCTACTAGCACCAGCGTCCCGGAAGAGGGCGCGATTTCCCGTTCAATAATAAAGCGGGTGGTCAGCGTGATCAGGATGATCCCGGCCTCTTGCCAGGAGCTTCGCCATGTCTCGACCCCGTGCCCGGATTGCCTCGCAACTCGGCGTCGCCCTCGCCATCGTGCTGGCGCTGGTGATCACCGGCAGTACCCTGTTCGCCCTGCGCTCGCTGGACGACGCCAACCTCGCCACCCGCCAGCAACACCTGGCCAGTGAAGCGCGGCTGCTGGCCGACCAGCTCGACACCTTCCACGGCTCGCTCAAGGACAACACCCAGCGCCTGAGTGGCCTGTTCGAGCGCCGCTTCGCCTCGGGCCTGTCGCTGCATGCCGGCGAGACCGTGCAGGTGGCCGGCCAGGCCACGCCTGCCCTGTACCTGGGCGATCAGCTGATGAACAACGACTTTCGGGTAGTCGATGAATTCCAGCAGATGACCGCCGGCATCGCGACGCTGTTCGTGCGCAGCGGCGACGACTTCGTGCGCATCACCACCAACCTCAAGAAACAGGACGGGAGCCGGGCCATTGGCACCCAGCTGGACCGCCAGCACCCGGCCTACAGCAAGCTGCTCGCCGGGCAGATGTATGTAGGGCGTGCGGTGCTGTTCGACCGTAACTACATGACCCGTTACGTGCCGGTGAGCGATGCCAGCGGCCGGGTGATCGCCGTGCTGTTCGTCGGTTTCGACTACACCGATGCGCAGAACGCGCAGTTCGCCAATCTCAAGCGCTTCCGCATCGGCCAGACCGGCTCGCTGGCGCTGCTCGACAACCAGGGCCAGTGGCTGGTGCCGCCTGCCGGCGTGGCCGATGCGCAGGCTGCGGTTGCCGCTGTGGCCGGCCTGGGCGACAAAGGCCGCTTCTGGACCAACGGCCAGCAGCAACTGTTCAGCGTGGTCGAGCCCTTTGCCGAGGGGCCGTGGACCGTTGTGGCGAGCATGCCCGAGGCGGAAATTCGCGACGTGACCTGGAGTGTCGGCCTACGCCTGGCGATCGGCAGCCTGCTGGCGATGGTCCTGGCCGTGCTCGCCACGCTCTGGCTGCTGCGGCGCAAGCTTCGCCCACTGGACGACCTGGTGCACCAGGCCGAAGCCCTGGGCGCGGGTGACCTCAGTGCACGCCTGGCGGTGACCAGCGAAGACGAGATCGGCCAGTTGGCGCGCAGCTTCAACCAGATGGGGGATGCCCTGGCGACCATGGTCGAGCACATTCGCAGTGCTTCCGAGCAGGTCAGCGCGCGCTCGCGCTCCCTGGCCGGGCTTTCGTCCGGTGCCTGCGAGGGCATGGAGCAGCAGTCAGGCGAGATCACCAGCATGGCTGGCGCCGTCGAGGAGTTCAGCGCCACCTCGATGAACATCGCCGAGAACATGGCCGGCACCGAGCGCATGGCCCAGGACAATACCCAGCAGACGCGCATCGGCCGCAGCGCCATGGACCAGGCCTCCGTCTCGCTCAAGCAGATCGCCGAGGCGCTGGGTGGCACCGCCACAGTGATGGACAGCCTGGGCGCGCGTTCCCAGGAAATCGGCGGCATCGTCGGGGTCATCACCGCGATTGCCGAGCAGACCAACCTGCTGGCGCTCAACGCCGCCATCGAGGCGGCCCGCGCTGGCGAGCAGGGCCGTGGTTTCGCCGTGGTTGCCGACGAAGTACGTGGCCTGGCCGCGAGAACCCGCCAGGCCACCGATGAAATTTCCGGAATGATCGCCAGTATCCAGCAGCAGACCGGGCATGCGATCAGCACCCTGGAGCAGGGCAATCGCCTGATGCAGGAAGGCCTGGAACGCAACGAAAAGGTCGCCGAGGCACTGGCGCGCATCGACGAGCAGAGCCGCGCGGCGGGCGAACAGTTCACCGCCATCAGCACTGCGACCCAGGAGCAGAGCAGCACCGCGAACCTGCTCAGCCGTAACCTGCAGAGCATCGCCCAGGCCAACAGCGAGCAGCACGACGTGGCCAATGAGCTGGCGGCCACGGCCAAGGAGCTCGAGGGCCTGGCCGGGCAGTTGCGCCAGGAAGTGGATCGCTTCCGGGTAGGGGGTTGATCTGATCTGACCAGGGCTGCAATGCAGCCCTGTACGCAAGTTTTTCCGCACTGTCGTCGATCCCTTCCTAGACTTGTAAGTCTCCACGAGAACTGGTCCAGGAAGAGAAGATCGCCATGTCCCAGTCGCCATCCCTGTTGCAACTGCAAGTGCCCAACCCTTTTCTGCAGCGTCATCTGGGCCCGGATGCCCGCGAACAGAGCGCCATGCTCGCGGCGCTGGGGGTTGCCAGTCGCGATGCCCTGATCGAGCAGACCGTCCCGCCAGGTATCCGTTTCGGTCGCCCGCTTGACCTGCCCCCGGCCCTCGACGAGCAGGCAGCCCTGGCCAGGCTGGCCGGATACGCCGGGCAGAACCAGGTGTGGACCAGCCTGATCGGCATGGGCTATCACGGTACCGTCACGCCAACCGTCATCCTGCGCAACGTGCTGGAAAACCCCGGCTGGTACACCGCCTACACACCGTATCAGCCGGAGATTGCCCAAGGCCGCCTCGAGGCGCTGCTCAATTTCCAGCAGATGATCATCGACCTCAGCGGCCTGCCGCTGGCCAACGCCTCGCTGCTCGATGAGGCGACGGCCGCCGCCGAGGCCATGGCCCTGGCCAAGCGGGTCGCACGCAGCAAGAGCAATGCGTTCTTCGCCGACGAGCACTGCCACCCCCAGACGCTCTCGGTCTTGCGAACCCGTGCCGAAGGTTTCGGCTTCGAGCTGATCGTCGATTCGCTGGAGAACCTGGGCAAGCATCAGGTATTCGGTGCGCTGCTGCAGTACCCCGACACCCATGGCGAGGTTCGCGACCTGCGGCCCTTGATCGAGCAGTTGCATGGCCAGCAGGCGCTGGCCTGCGTTGCCGCCGACCTGTTGAGCCTGGTAGTGCTGACACCGCCTGGCGAAACCGGGGCCGACGTGGTGCTCGGCTCAAGCCAGCGCTTCGGTGTGCCGATGGGCTATGGCGGGCCTCATGCGGCGTATTTCGCCTGTCGTGACGACTACAAGCGGGCGATGCCCGGACGCATCATCGGCGTGTCCCGCGATGCCCGCGGCAACACCGCCCTGCGCATGGCCCTGCAGACCCGCGAGCAACACATCCGCCGCGAGAAGGCCAACTCCAACATCTGTACCGCCCAGGTATTGCTGGCCAATATCGCCGGTTTCTACGCCGTCTACCATGGCCCCGAAGGCCTGCGGCGCATTGCCCAGCGTGTGCAGCGCCTGACCCAGATCCTGGCGGCCGGGCTGCAGTCCAAGGGCATCAAGCGCCTCAATCAGCACTTCTTCGACACCCTCACCCTCGACGTTGGCGGCACCCAGGCCGCGATCATCGAAAGTGCCGAAGAATCACGCATCAACCTGCGCATTCTAGGGCGCGGGCATCTGGGCGTGAGCCTGGACGAGACCTGTGACGAAGCGACGGTGCTCAAACTGTTCGACATCTTCCTCGGTGTCGACCACGGGCTGGATGTCGCCACCCTCGATCAGCAGCCCCTGCCCCCGGCAGTGCCGGACACTCTGCTACGCAGCACGCCGCTGCTCGAACATCCGGTGTTCAACCTGCACCACAGCGAAACCGAGATGCTGCGTTACCTCAAGCAGCTGGAGAACAAGGACCTGGCGCTGAACCAGTCGATGATCCCGCTGGGCTCGTGCACCATGAAACTCAACGCCACCAGCGAGATGATTCCCATCACCTGGCCTGGCTTTGCCCTTCTGCATCCCTTCGCACCGGCTGCACAGGTGCAGGGCTACAAGGGGATGATCGACGAGCTGGAGGGCTGGCTGTGCGCGATCACCGGTTTCGATGCGATCTGCATGCAGCCCAACTCCGGCGCCCAGGGTGAATATGCCGGGCTGATGGCCATCACCCGCTATCACCGCAGCCGCCATCAACCGCAGCGCACCCTGTGCCTGATTCCGTCGTCGGCCCATGGCACCAACCCGGCCTCGGCGCAGATGGCCGGAATGGAGGTGGTGATCGTCGACTGCGACGAGGCGGGCAACGTCGACCTCGATGATCTCAAGGCCAAGGCGCGCCAAGCCGGGGATCGATTGTCGTGCCTGATGATCACCTACCCCTCGACCCATGGGGTGTACGAGGAGGGCATTCGCGAAATCTGCGAGGTGGTCCATCAACAGGGCGGGCAGGTGTACATGGACGGCGCCAACCTCAACGCCCAGGTGGGCCTGGCGCTTCCGGCGGATATCGGCGCCGACGTCTCGCACATGAACCTGCACAAGACCTTCTGCATCCCCCACGGCGGTGGTGGGCCGGGCATGGGGCCGATCGGGGTGCGCGCACACCTGAAGCCTTTCGTCGCCAGCCACCCGGTGGTGCCGGTACCGGGCCTGGACCCGAACAACAGCGCCGTCAGCGCAGCGCCCTGGGGCAGTGCCAGTATCTTGCCGATCAGCTGGATGTACATCGCCCTGATGGGGCCACAGCTGGCCGATGCCAGCGAGGTGGCGATCCTCAGCGCCAACTACCTGGCCAACCGCCTGGCGGGGGCCTTTCCGGTGCTCTATCGCGGGCGTAACCAGCGCGTGGCCCATGAATGCATCCTCGACCTGCGTCCAATCAAGGCGCAGACCGGGATCACCGAGGAGGACGTGGCGAAGCGCCTGATGGACTATGGCTTCCACGCGCCGACCATGTCGTTCCCGGTGCCGGGCACGCTGATGGTCGAGCCGACCGAGAGTGAGTCGAAGGCGGAACTGGATCGCTTTGTCGAGGCGATGCTGGCGATCCGTGACGAGATTGCCCAGGTGCAGGAGGGGAATTGGCCAGCGGAGGACAATCCGCTCAAGCATGCGCCGCACACGCTGGCCGATGTGCTGGCACCCTGGAATCGGCCATATAGCCTGGAGCAGGCGGTCGCGCCCAGTGCGCATGTGCGCTTGCACAAGTACTGGCCGGCGGTGAATCGGGTGGACAACGTGTACGGCGATCGCAATCTGTTCTGTGCTTGCGTGCCGGTGGACGCGTATCGCTGAATCCGGGCCGGCTGTGGAGGCGGTGCTGCGCGGGTCTGCTCGCGCAGCCCGCTCCCGCAGCGGGCGTCGAATGCAGGTTACTGAGCGGTGAGGTTACGGGCCAGGATCGCGTTGGCCAGTTCCATGTCGCTGGCCTGGACGCCAGGGTTGTCGGCACGCACCTGACGCATCGCCGCTTCCAGGTACGGGCCGCGGATCGAACCTTCGCTTGCCACGAAGCTGCCGGCATCGTCCTGGGCGGCCGCGACCAGTTTGTGGTCCTTGAACGTCAGGTAGGTCGAACCGGTGGTCGCACCGGACGAAATGACGTTGCGCCAGAAGCCGTCGGCCATGGCGGAGCCGATCGGCAGGGACAGCAGGGCAGCAGCCGCAATGGCGGTTTTGAAACGCATGTGAATTACCTCGAACGATGAGGGCGGGGGATGCGAGTTTGGATCGCCGCGCGGGCCGCAAGTTCCTTTGCACGCTGCGTATGCCGGGCGCTCAGGCACATACCCGAAGGACTTCCGCGAGGCTGGTCACGCCCCGAGCCACCCTCTCTTCACCGCAGCGGCGCAGGTCGCGCATGCCCTGCGCCAGAGCCTGCTGGCGCAGGCTGGCAAGGTCGCTGTCCGGGCCGATCCGAGTTCGCAGGGCGTTGTCCAGCACGAGCAGTTCGAAAAGCCCCGTGCGCCCTTGGTAACCAGTACCGCGACACTGGCGACATGCCGTTTCACGAGTGCCGGGACGTCCCTTGCAGGCGCTGCAGAAGGTGCGTGCCAGACGCTGGGCCATCACGCCGATCAACGTGGCCTTTATCAGGTAATCGGCCACACCCAGCTCCTGCAGGCGAGTAATGGCGCTGCAAGCGTCGTTGGTGTGCAGGGTCGATAGCACCAGGTGTCCGGTCAACGCCGCCTGGACCGCCACCTGGGCGGTTTCGCGGTCGCGTATCTCGCCGATCATGATGATGTCCGGGTCCTGGCGCAGCAGCGCGCGCACGCCGTTGGCAAAGCCGAGGTCGAGGCCGGGCTGGACCTGCAACTGATTGAAGCCGGGCTCCAGGCGCTCGATCGGATCTTCGATGGTGCACAAGTTGACCTCTGGGGTGGCCAGGTGCTTCAGGCTGGCGTAGAGCGTGCTGGTCTTGCCCGAGCCGGTGGGGCCGGTGAGCAGGATGATGCCCTGGCGCTTTGCCAACAGCGCCTGCCACTGCTCCAGCAAGGCACCTTCGAGCCCCAGGCGCTCCAGGTCTTCGTGCAGTTGTTCGGGATCGAAGAGGCGCAACACCAGTTTTTCGCCGAACGGTGTCGGCAGGGTCGACAGACGCAGCTCGACTTGCGCGCTGCCGGGCAGGCGGCTTTTCAGGCGTCCGTCCTGTGGGCGGCGCTTCTCGGCGACATCCATTCGCCCGAGGTGCTTGAGGCGGCTGACCAGCGCCAGGACCACGCCTGCGGGAAACTGGTAGACCGTATGCAGCAGGCCGTCGATGCGGTAGCGCAAGCGACCCTCGTCGTGGTGTGGTTCGAGATGGATATCGCTGGCACGCTGCTCGATGGCGTACTGCAGCAGCCAATCGACGATATGCACGATGTGCGCATCGTCGGCGCTGATGGCGGTGCTGCGCCCACCGAGCTCCAGGAGCTGCTCAAGTTCGCCCAGGCTTGCGCGCTGCTGCTGGTGGGCGCCCTGCACGGATCGCGACAGGCGCTGGAACGTGTCGCCGAGCTGGCGCAGTTGCACAGGGCTGACCAGCACCCGGCGAATCGGCTGGCCTAGGCTGCGGCTGAGGTCGGCTTCCCACTCGCGTTGGTAGGGCTGTGCGCTGGCGACAGTAATGCCGGTCGCATCCAGCGCCACGGCGAGGATGCCGTGGCGCTGGGCGAAAGCGGGCGAGATCAGGCCGGCGACGCGAGCCAGATCGACCTGCAACGGGTCCAGGCGCAGAAAGGGTTGGCCGACCCTTTCTGCGAGCCATTGGCACAGGGTGTCGAGGTCCAGGGTATGACCGGGGCGCAGGCAGTCGCTCAGGGCCAGGCTGGCGAGGACTTCGAGCGGGTGGCCGGGCTGGCTGGCGGCGTGTTCGAGTGCACGCAGGGCATCGCCGGGGGCCAGGCGATGTTCGGCGAGCAGCGTGTCGAGGAGGCGTTTGAGGTCGAGGCTGTGATCGTCAGGGTTGTGCATGGCGGCGTCCTTGCCGAGGCTGCTGAAAGGCCCAGGCAAGGTTAGCTGCAGAGCGGGGCAGGGCTTTGGCGAAGGCGTTTCCGAATCTTGCGGGGCAGCGTCAGCCCGCCGCCACCTCAGACAGTTTCGGCACGCTTTCCAGAAAGACCTCGCCGACACACACCAGGTTACGCATCTTCTGCGCGATCACCCCGGCGCGGTGCCAGCTGAGGCCGTCGATACCGATCTCCAGCTCCAGCAGGCCGTCGCGCTGGCACACCTGCACGCTGTGCGGTGTGAGGAACTGCAGGGCGAAGAGATTGAGTACCCGGCACAGGCTGTCCGGCTCGGCCTCGATGTCGAGGCGGTAGCGGACCTCGCCATGCAGGGCGCTGGCGGCCCAGGCGTCGCTACGGGGCTGGGGGGTGTGCCGTTCGAGTGCATTCATGGAGCGTCTCCTTCGATGTGGAGAAATTCTCGCAGGTCGAAACCGGCATTTCTTCGCTATGATTGCCCTGGTTTTGTAGTTGGACGAATAATAACTGTCGTATTTTTGGCATCTGGAGAATTAATCATGCAAAGCGAGCTGGATGCCTACGACAGGCGCATTCTTGAACTGCTGCAGGAGGATGCGTCGCTGTCCAGCGCGCAGATCGCCGACCGTGTCGGGCTGTCGCAGTCGCCTTGCTGGCGTCGGATACAGCGCCTGAAGGATGAAGGGGTGATTCGCGCCCAGGTCACCTTGCTGGACCGCAAGAAAGTCGGTCTGAACACGCAGATATTCGCCGAGGTGAAACTCAACGCCCATGGGCGTTCGAATTTCACCGAGTTCACCGAGGCGATCCGCGGCTTTCCGGAAGTACTGGAGTGTTATGTGCTGATGGGGGCGGTCGACTTCCTGCTGCGTATCGTCACCTCGGACATCGAGGCCTACGAGCGGTTCTTCTTCGAGAAGCTGTCGAACGTACCGGGGATACAGGAAGTGAATTCGATCGTGGCGCTCTCGGAGATCAAGTCCACCACCTGCCTGCCGCTATCGAGGTGAGGCCTTCGCAGGTAAATCGGGTCGGTGCCCCGATTTACCTGCGAAGAAGCCGACGCGCGATTACACCTTGAGCAGGTGTTTCCAGGCGCGGCTCTGGTCGATGGCGCGAGCCTGCTCGATGCGGGCTTCGAACAGCGCGTCCGACTGCTCTTCGGCCAGCGGCTGCTCGGCCAGTTCGTGCAGCTTCTTCAGATCGCCGTACAGGCGGTCCAGTTGCGGCACTTCCAGCACATGGCGGGCGTGGTGCAGCCAGGTCAGCAACTGCTCGATGCGCGGCAACTGCTCCCCCAGATCCTCTGGGCGCTGGGTGTACAGCGGCAGTTTCAGCGCGCGGCCTTCTTCACCCAGTTGGTGGTGCAGCCAGCTGGCCAGTTGCGCCTTGCCCTGGCGCTCGCCGCGGCCCTTGCGCTCCACGGTCCAGGCGCGCGCCAGCAGCCAGCGCGAGGTTTCCAGGGAGAACTGGCCCCAGCGGGTGTCTTCCAGCTCTTCGGCGAACTGCTCGGGCGCGGCGCGGCGGATGTCTTCGTCCTCGTTGCCGGCCTGTACCAGCGGGCGCCAGTCTTCGAGCAGGGCGTCGAGGCGGGCGCGCAGGTCACGGGTGGTGGCTCGTGGCGCGGCCTGGCCCAGGCTGCTGGTGAGGGCGCGCAGCTCTGCCAGGCACTGCACCCATTCCTGCAGCAGGCGCCAGTGGCCGTTATGACGGTACTGTTCTGCCAGGCGCTGGCTGCTGCCCAGCAGTTGCCAGGCGAGCGCGGCGTAGGCGTCATCCACGGCCATTTCGGCGTCCAGCTCGGTGTGTGGCAGGCTCAACTCGTAGCTATCTGGCTCGAGCAGGCGGTAGCCGCGCTCGGCCTTGCTGATGTCGCAGGGCATCAGGGCCAGCGTGGCGGAGAGCTCGGCGGCCAGCTCCAGCAGGGCTTCAGGGGCGCCTTCACGCAGCTCCAGTTCGAGCTCGCAGATTTCTTCCTTGCGTTTGCCGGCAATGACGAAGCCTTGGTCGAGCGCGGCTTCGATCACCACCTTGGCCTTGCCGCGACCCCAGGAGATCTCGGCGTATTCGCGGGTGAAATCGGTGGTGAACAATGGCTTGATGGTCTTCTTGTCCAGCTCGGCCAATTGCTCGGGCCAGCAGCTGGCGTCGAGTTTCTTCAGGTCCAGCTTGACCTTGTCCAGGTACCACTCGTACTCGTTGCGCTCGGACAGGCCGGCAACGCTCTGCCCACGGCACTTGAGGGTCTGGATGATGACCTCGCCGTCGCGGCGCAGGCGCAGGGCGACGCGGGCTGCAGAGAGCTCGCGGTCGGGGGTGTCGAAGTACTGGTTGAGCAGTTCGCGGGTCTGCCAGCCGGACTTGTTGCGCTTCTTCAGCAAGGGGTGCTCGCGCAGGGCGGCAAGGGTCTCGCGGCTGGCGCGGAGCTTGAGTTCGGTTTCTTTGTGCATCGCTGGCTCGAAGGAAGGCGTGGTTGCCGGAGAGTCTACAGGAGTTGCCCTGCCAAGGGACGGCATTGCTATGATGACCGCCATGCTTTACGAGGAGTCCGTGCATGCCGTTGCCATCGCTCAAAGACCAGTTCGCCGCCCTGATCGCCGCCCCCTCGGTCAGTTGCACCCAGGCCGCACTGGACCAGTCCAACCGCCAGGTCATCGACCTGCTCGCCAACTGGCTGGGCGATCTGGGTTTCCGTTGCGAGGTCCAGGAGGTCACTCCAGGCAAGTTCAACCTGCTCGCCAGCCGCGGTACCGGCCCGGGCGGCCTGGTGCTGGCCGGCCACAGCGATACGGTGCCGTTCGATCCACAGTTGTGGAGCAGCGACCCGTTGAAGCTCACCGAAGTGGATGGCCGCTGGGTAGGGCTGGGCAGTTGCGACATGAAGGGCTTCTTCGCCTTGGTGATCGAGGCGGTGATCCCGCTGCTGGAGCACGACTTCAAGCAACCGCTGCTGATCCTCGCCACCTGCGATGAAGAAAGCTCGATGTCGGGCGCTCGCGCCCTGGCCGAAGCGGGACAGCCGCTGGGCCGGGCGGCGGTGATCGGCGAACCCACTGGGCTGAAGCCGATCCGCATGCACAAGGGCATCCTCATGGACCGCATCGATATTCTCGGGCGCAGCGGCCATTCGTCGGATCCAAGCCTGGGCCACAGTGCCCTGGAGGCCATGCACGCGGTGATGGGCGAACTCATGGGCCTGCGCCAGCAGTGGCAGCAGACCTACCGCAATCCGCAATTCACCGTGCCCACGCCGACGATGAACTTCGGCTGCATCCACGGCGGCGACAACCCCAATCGCATCTGTGGCCAGTGCGCCCTGGAGTTCGACCTGCGCCCGTTGCCAGGGATGGACGTGGAGCAACTGCGCGCGGCTATCCGGGCAAAGCTCAAACCTGTGGCCGAGCGCCATGAAGTGCGCATCGACTATGCGCCGCTGTTCCCCGAGGTACCACCGTTCGAGCAGGACGCCGACGCCGAGCTGGTGCAACTGGCCGAACGTCTGACCGGCCATCGTGCCGAAGCGGTGGCCTTTGGCACCGAAGCGCCTTATCTTCAACAGCTGGGTTGCCAGACCATCGTGCTCGGCCCCGGCGACATCGCTTGCGCCCATCAGCCGGGCGAGTACCTTGAAATGTCACGAATCGAGCCTACCGTGCGTCTATTGCGTGATCTTGTCCGGCACTATTGCCTGAGCTAAACGTCAACTGACCTGATTCGTTCCTGCCTAGAGGAGACCGCGCGTGACCGCAAGCCTGTTCCGACGATGACTTTCGAACGTTGTGCGCCTTCACCCGTCTCGTTCACTTATCCACAGGCCCCGTCATGCCCGAATACGTCAACTGGCTGCGTCATGCTTCCCCGTACATCAATGCCCATCGCGACTGCACCTTCGTGGTCATGCTCCCCGGCGATGGTGTCGATCACCCCAACTTCGGCAATATTGTCCACGACCTGGTGCTGCTGCACAGCCTGGGCGTGCGGCTGGTACTGGTCCACGGCTCGCGCCCGCAGATCGAAAGCCGCCTGGCTGCCCGCGGCCTGACCCCGCATTACCATCACGGCCTGCGCATCACCGACGCCGCGACCCTGGAGTGCGTGATCGACGCCGTCGGCGCCCTGCGCCTGGCCATCGAAGCGCGCCTGTCGATGGATATCGCCGCATCGCCCATGCAGGGCTCGCGCCTGCGTGTGGCCTGCGGCAACCTGGTGACTGCACGGCCTATCGGCGTGCTTGAGGGTGTCGACTACCACCACACCGGCGAGGTGCGGCGCATCGATCGCAAGGGCATCAGCCGCCTGCTCGACGAGCGCTCCATCGTGTTGTTGTCGCCACTGGGCTATTCGCCGACTGGCGAGATCTTCAACCTGGCCTGCGAAGACGTCGCCACCCGTGCCGCCATCGAACTGGGCGCTGACAAGTTGCTGCTGTTCGGCGCCGAGCCGGGCCTGCTGGACGACAAAGGCAAGCTGGTGCGTGAGCTGCGGCCGCAGCAGGTTCCGGCGCACCTGCAACGCCTGGGCAGCGACTATCAGGGCGAGCTGCTCGATGCCGCCGCCGAGGCCTGCAAGGGTGGGGTAGCGCGCAGCCATATCGTCAGCTACGCCGAGGATGGTGCGCTGCTCACCGAGCTGTTCACCCGCGACGGCGGTGGCACGCTGGTAGCGCAGGAGCAGTTCGAGATCGTTCGCGAGGCGACCATCGAGGATGTCGGCGGCCTGCTCGAGCTGATCAGCCCGCTGGAAGAGCAGGGCATTCTGGTGCGCCGTTCGCGCGAGGTGCTGGAGCGGGAAATCGAGCAGTTCAGTGTGGTGGAGCGTGACGGCATGATCATCGCCTGTGCGGCGTTGTATCCGATTGCCGAGTCCGAGGCGGGCGAGCTGGCGTGCCTGGCGGTGAATCCGGAGTACCGGCATGGGGGCCGAGGTGACGACCTGCTCGAGCGTATCGAGACCCGTGCGCGGCAGTTGGGCCTCAATACCCTGTTCGTGCTGACGACACGTACGGCGCACTGGTTCCGCGAGCGCGGGTTCCAGCCCAGTGGCGTGGAACGGCTGCCGGCGGCGCGGGCTTCGCTGTACAACTACCAGCGCAATTCGAAGATTTTCGAGAAGTCGTTGTAGGTCAGTACCGGCCCTATCGCGGGACAAGCCCGCTCCCACAGGCACCCCTCCGACTGGGAGACCAGCGGGTGCCTGTGGGAGCGGGTATACCCGCGAAGCAGACACCGCGAACCTCAATGAAAAACGCCGCCCCTGAGGGCGGCGTTTTCGTTTACACGGTATGCAGGTACCAGTTGTACTCGAGGTCGGAGATCGAGTGTTCGAACTCCTCCAGCTCGCTCTCCTTGCACGCGACGAAAATGTCGATGTACTTCGGATCGATGTACTTGTTCAGGATCTCGCTGTCGTCCAGCTCGCGCAGGGCATCGCGCAGGTTGTTCGGCAGGCTCTGTTCCAGCTGCTCGTAGGAGTTGCCTTCGATCGGCTCACCTGGCTCGATCTTGTTGGTCAGGCCGTGGTGCACACCAGCCAGGACCGCCGCCATCATCAGGTACGGGTTGGCGTCGGCACCGGCCACGCGGTGCTCGATGCGCACGGCGTCCGGCGAGCCGGTTGGCACGCGCAGGGCCACGGTGCGGTTGTCCAGGCCCCAGCTCGGCGCGTTCGGTACGTAGAACTGCGCGCCGAAACGGCGGTACGAGTTGACGTTCGGGCAGAGGAACGCCATCGATGCGGGCAGGGTCTCGAGCACACCGCCGACAGCGTGACGAAGCGCGGCGTTCTGCTCGGGATCCTCGCTGGTGAAGATGTTGTTGCCATCTTTGTCCAGCACGGAGATGTGTACATGCAGGCCATTGCCAGCCTGGCCCGGGTAGGGCTTGGCCATGAAGGTGGTGTCCATTTCATGGTCGTAGGCGATGTTCTTGATCAGGCGCTTGAGCAGCACTGCGTAGTCACAGGCCTTCAACGGATCGGGCACGTGGTGCAGGTTGACCTCGAACTGCGCCGGGGCGCTTTCCTTGACGATCGCGTCGGCCGGGATGCCCTGCTCCTTCGCGCCTTCGAGGATGTCCTGCAGGCAGTCGGCATACTCGTCCAGGTCGTCGATCAGGTAGACCTGGGTCGACTGTGGACGCTTGCCCGAGATCGGCGAGCGCGGCGGCTGCGGACGGCCGTTCACGTTCTCCTGGTCGATCAGGTAGAACTCCAGCTCGAATGCGGCGCAAATGGTCAGGCCCATGTCGGTGAACTTGCTCACCACCTGGCGCAACACTTCACGCGGGTCGGCGAAGAACGGCTCGCCTTCGATTTCGTGCATGGTCATCAGCAGTTGCGCGGTCGGGCGCTTCTGCCAAGGTTCGTTGGAGAGGGTGCCAGGGATCGGATAGCAGATGCGGTCGGCGTCGCCGATGTCCAGGCCAAGGCCCGTGCTTTCGACGGTCGAGCCGTTGATATCCAGGGCGAAGAGGGAGGCGGGCAGGTTGATGCCTTTCTCGTAAACCTTGTGAAGGCTCGTGCGTTCGATACGCTTGCCACGAACCACACCATTCATATCTGCAATCAGAAGGTCAACGTAGAGAACCTCAGGATGTTCCTTAAGGAACGCGTTCGCTTCGTTAAGCTGAACGGCACGCGGGGGTACCGACATGATGCAACACCTTTGTTGTTAAAAATATCAATCAAGGGGGGCTTGCAGACCCAGTCAATCGAAAAGACAAACTGATGTCAAGCCAACCTCCTGATGCCCTGAAATGGCACATCAACGGCGGATTTGCTGCATATAAGGGCATGCCATTATCCGCTAAATCTGTAGGAAAGGGCTACGGCGATGGTGGCGTATTTTATTTTTTACGGAGGTGTTGTGAAAAAAAATGAACGAGGCTAAGCTCGGTCGCAACCCATAACAGTAATAATACGAGGGTCACATGGTCCGCCAGTCGCGACCTGAAAGCGCCGCCTGCGCTGTGCAGTCAGGTATTTTCACCGCTTGCCGAAAGGCTCTCGCGCGCCTGGCCCATTCCAGGAGCAGACTGGCCGCAATAATTGACGACCGGCACAGTCAGCCCTCGCCCCGTAGCAGTTTACTGCACGCTTTTCTTACTTCCTGCCCTTTGCTTTCGAGATCGACACGCGTTTTGCGCGTGGATCGGCTGCCGTCCTGCGCATGGGTTTTTGCTTTGGCAACGTACTCCATCCAGAATCAAGGCGTGGGCCTTGCCAGGCCCTGCCGCGCCGAATGCGCCGACATTGACCGACGCCAGGCGTCAGTAGCGCCCGCCCCGCTGGGGCTGGGTCAAATGACCTCCTGAGGTATTTATGAGTAACAACCTCGACCAGCTCACCGATTGGTTGAAAGAGCACAAGATCACCGAAGTCGAATGCCTGATCAGCGACCTGACCGGCATCACCCGTGGCAAGATTTCGCCGACCAACAAATTCATCGCGGAAAAGGGCATGCGCCTGCCCGAAAGCGTTTTGTTGCAAACTGTGACTGGCGACTACGTCGACGACGACATCTATTACGACCTGCTCGACCCGGCCGACATCGACATGATCTGCCGCCCCGACCAGGACGCGGTGTTCCTGGTGCCTTGGGCCATCGAGCCGACCGCCCAGGTGATCCACGACACCTATGACAAGAAGGGCAATCCGGTCGAACTGTCGCCGCGCAACGTCCTCAAGAAGGTGCTCAAGCTTTATGCCGACAAGGGTTGGCAGCCGATCGTCGCGCCAGAGATGGAGTTCTACCTGACCAAGCGCAGCGAAGACCCGGACTTCCCGCTGCAACCACCGGTGGGTCGCTCCGGTCGTCCGGAAACCGGTCGCCAGTCGTTCTCCATCGAGGCCGCTAACGAATTCGACCCGCTGTTCGAAGACGTCTACGACTGGTGTGAACTGCAGCAGCTGGACCTCGACACCTTGATCCACGAAGACGGCACGGCGCAGATGGAGATCAACTTCCGTCACGGCGACGCGCTGCACCTGGCCGACCAGATCCTGGTGTTCAAGCGCACCATGCGCGAGGCCGCGCTCAAGCACAACGTGGCCGCGACCTTCATGGCCAAGCCCATGACCGGCGAGCCCGGCAGCGCCATGCACCTGCACCAGAGCGTGATCGACATCGCCACCGGCAAGAACATCTTCTCCAATGAAGATGGCAGCATGAGCACGCTGTTCCTGCATCACATCGGCGGCCTGCAGAAACTCATTCCCGAGGCATTGCCGCTGTTCGCACCGAACGTCAACTCGTTCCGCCGCTTCCTGCCGGACACCTCGGCACCCGTGAACGTGGAGTGGGGCGAAGAGAACCGTACCGTCGGCCTGCGCGTACCGGATGCCGGCCCGCAGAACCGCCGCGTGGAAAACCGCCTGCCGGGCGCCGACGCCAACCCCTACCTGGCCATCGCCGCGAGCCTGCTGTGCGGCTTCATCGGCATGGTCGAGGGCATCGAGGCCAGCGCGCCAGTCCAGGGCCGTGGCTATGAGCGGCGCAACCTGCGCCTGCCGCTGACCATCGAGGACGCCCTGGAGCGTATGGAGAACAGCCGGTCGCTTGTGCAGTACCTGGGCAAGAAGTTCATTACCGGCTACGTCGCCACCAAGCGCGCAGAGCATGAAAACTTCAAACGCGTCATCAGTTCCTGGGAGCGTGAGTTCCTGCTGTTTGCCGTGTGATCAACCCTGGGGCCGCCGCAACGCGGCCATCGGATAGTGGAGAAGCAGATGAGCGTCAACAACCCGCAAACCCGTGAATGGCAAAACCTGAGCGGCGAGCACCACCTGGCACCCTTCAGCGATTACAAGCAACTGAAGGAGAAGGGGCCGCGCATCATCACCAAGGCCCAGGGTGTGCATTTGTGGGACAGCGAGGGGCACAAGATCCTCGATGGCATGGCCGGCCTGTGGTGCGTGGCGGTTGGCTATGGTCGCGAAGAGCTGGTCCAGGCGGCAGAGAAGCAGATGCGCGAGCTGCCGTACTACAACCTGTTCTTCCAGACCGCGCATCCGCCGGCACTGGAACTGGCCAAGGCCATTACCGACGTGGCACCCGAAGGCATGAGCCATGTGTTCTTCACCGGCTCCGGCTCCGAGGGCAACGACACCGTGTTGCGCATGGTTCGCCACTACTGGGCGCTCAAGGGCAAGCCGAACAAGCAGACGCTCATCGGCCGGGTCAACGGCTACCACGGCTCCACCGTCGCTGGCGCCAGCCTTGGCGGTATGAGCGGCATGCACGAGCAGGGCGGCTTGCCGATCCCGGGTATCGTGCACATCCCGCAGCCGTACTGGTTCGGCGAGGGCGGCGACATGACCCCGGATGAGTTCGGGGTGTGGGCTGCCGAGCAGTTGGAGAAGAAAATTCTGGAGGTCGGCGAAGACAACGTCGCTGCGTTCATCGCCGAGCCGATCCAGGGCGCCGGCGGGGTGATCATTCCACCCGAGACTTACTGGCCGAAGATCAAGGAGATCCTCGCCCGCTACGACATCCTGTTCGTCGCCGACGAAGTGATCTGCGGCTTTGGCCGTACCGGCGAGTGGTTCGGCTCCGATTATTACGACCTCAAGCCTGACCTGATGACCATCGCCAAGGGCCTGACCTCCGGTTACATCCCCATGGGCGGTGTGATCGTGCGTGACAAGGTGGCCAAGGTGCTCAGCGAAGGTGGCGATTTCAACCACGGCTTCACCTACTCCGGCCACCCGGTGGCAGCGGCGGTGGGGTTGGAAAACCTGCGCATCCTGCGTGACGAGAAGATCGTCGAGCGCGCACGCACGGAAGTGGCACCGTACTTGCAAAAACGTCTTCGCGAACTGCAAGACCACCCGCTGGTGGGCGAGGTACGCGGCCTGGGCCTGCTCGGCGCAATCGAGCTGGTCAAGGACAAGGCGACCCGCAGCCGTTACGAAGGCAAGGGCGTGGGCATGGTTTGCCGCAACTTCTGTTTCGACAACGGCCTGATCATGCGCGCGGTGGGCGACACCATGATCATCGCGCCGCCGCTGGTAATAAGCCGCGAAGAAGTGGACGAACTGGTAGAAAAGGCGCGCAAGTGCCTGGATCTGACCCTGGAAGCGATTCGATAGGCGTTTGCTAGGCTAGCGATGTGACATTAAGTCGTTACAAGGCCCTGCTTTCCTTGAAACAGCGCCTTGTAACTTGCCAGACTAGCGGTTGTTTCAGTCGTCCAGCGCTTGCACCACGGGACCTGGCAGCTGAACAGATGGCTACTAAAAAAATTCTGGAGCATAACGCATGAAGAAAATGGGCAAGACGTTGCTGGCCGCCGCCCTGATGGGTGCCATGGCCACTGCTGTTCACGCTGAAGACAAGGTGCTGAACGTCTACAACTGGTCGGACTACATCGCTCCGGACACCATCGCCAAGTTCGAGAAGCAGACCGGCATCAAGGTCAAGTACGACGTCTTCGACAGCAACGAAACCCTGGAAGCCAAGCTGCTGGCAGGCAAGTCGGGCTACGACATCGTCGTGCCGTCCAACAACTTCCTGGCCAAGCAGATCAAGGCCGGCGTTTACGAGGAGCTCGACCGCTCCAAGCTGCCGAACTGGAAGAACCTCGACGAAGACCTGCTCAAGGCCGTTGGCGACGCCAGCGACAAAGGCAACAAGTACGCCTTCCCGTACATGTGGGGCTCCATCGGCATCGGCTACAACCCGGCCAAGGTCAAGGCCGCGCTGGGCGTCGACAAGATCGATTCATGGGACGCCGTGTTCAAGCCGGAGAACATCGCCAAGCTCAAGAGCTGCGGCGTGAGCTTCCTCGATGCGCCGACCGAAATGCTTCCGGCCGCGCTGCATTACCTGGGCAAGCCGACCGACAGCACCACCAAGGAAGACCTGAAGGCGGCCGAGGACCTGTTCCTGAAGATCCGTCCTTCGATCACCTACTTCCACTCCTCCAAGTACATCGGCGACCTGGCCAACGGCAACATCTGCGTGGCCGTCGGCTACTCGGGCGACCTGGAGCAGTCCAAGGCCCGCGCCCACGAAGCCGGCGACAAGGTCAAGCTGGACTACATCATTCCGAAAGAAGGCGCTGGTACCTTCTACGACATGGTCGCCATCCCGAAAGATGCCGAGCATAAAGATGCCGCCTACCAGTTCATGAACTTCCTGCTGCAACCGGAAGTCATGGCCGAGATCACCAACGCCGTGCGCTTCCCGAACGGCAACAAGGCCGCGACCCAGTTCGTCGACAAGGACATCACCAGCGACCCGAGCATCTATCCGCCGGCTGATGTGAAGAAACAGCTGTACGCGATCGCTGCTCCTGAAGCGGCCGCACAGCGTTTGATCACCCGTAGCTGGACCAAGATCAAGTCGGGCAAGTAAGCCCGATGCGGGGCTCTCTGGGTCGGGGTTTTCCGGCCCAGGGGGCATAAACCTCGATTGTCGATTGCGACATCCCAGCCACGCAGGTAAGTTGCGCGCCGGTTTTGCGTGTACGGCTGCTCCCAGCCGCCACCGAAGGCTCTGATTGTGAGGACCAACCACTTGTCTATTTCTGTATTGCGCAAGGCCATGATGGCTGGAGCAGGTCTGACGCTGGCCTGCAGCGTTCAAGCGGCGCCCACGGTGCACTTCTACAACTGGTCCGACTATGTCGGCCCGACCACGCTCGCGGACTTCGAGAAAGAGACGGGCATCAAGCCCGTGCAGGATGTCTTCGACTCCAACGAAACCCTGGAAGGCAAGCTGCTGGCCGGTAACACCGGCTATGACGTAGTGGTGCCGTCCAACCATTTCCTCGGCAAGCAGATCAAGGCGGGCGCGTTCCAGAAGCTCGACAAGCATCTGCTGCCCAATTATTCCAACCTGGACCCGGCGCTGATGAAGCGTCTGGAAAAGAACGATCCGGGCAACCAGTACGCCGTGCCTTACCTGTGGGGCACCAACGGCATCGGCTACAACGTCGACAAGGTCAAGGCCACGCTGGGCGTGGACAAGATCGACTCCTGGGCGGTGCTGTTCGAACCCGAGAACATGAAGAAGCTCTCCAAGTGCGGTGTGGCCTTCCTCGACTCGGCGGACGAGATGCTCCCGGCGGTGCTCAACTACATGGGGCTCAACCCCAACAGCACCGATCCAAAGGATTACGCCAAGGCCGAGAAGAAGCTGCTGGCGGTACGCCCGTACGTGACCTACTTCCACTCGTCCAAGTACATCACCGACCTGGCCAACGGCGACATCTGCGTCGCGGCAGGCTTCTCCGGCGATGTATTCCAGGCCAAGGCCCGTGCTGAAGAAGCCAAGAAGGGCGTGAACCTGGCCTACGCCATTCCCAAGGAAGGCGGCAACCTCTGGTTCGACGTGCTGGCGATTCCCAAGGACGCCAAGAACGTGAAAGAGGCCCACGCCTTCATCAACTATTTGCTGAAACCTGAGGTTATCGCCCAGGTCAGTGATTACGTCGGTTATGCCAACCCCAACCCCAAGGCTGGCGACCTGATGGACCAGGCTGTGAGAACTGACGCTGCGGTTTACCCATCGCAGGAAGTGCTGGACAAGATGTTCGTCAACGCGGAGTTGCCCCCCAAGGTGCAACGTCTGATGACCCGCAGCTGGACCAAGGTCAAGTCGGGCAAGTAAAAATCCAGACCCGACGCGGCCCTGCACACAGGCCGTTCGGGCACAAAAATCTTGTTGGGAGTTTCACTCATGGCAGTTGCCTCCGGTGCCTATAAGAAAGCCCTCGAGGGTGACCAGCAGCCCAAGCAGGTGCTGGTCAAGATCGACCGGGTCACGAAGAAGTTCGACGAAACCATCGCCGTGGACGATGTGTCCCTGGAAATCCGCAAAGGCGAGATCTTCGCCCTGCTGGGCGGCTCCGGTTCCGGCAAATCCACCTTGCTGCGGATGCTTGCAGGCTTCGAGCGCCCGACCGAAGGTCGGATCTTCCTCGACGGTGTCGACATCACCGACATGCCGCCCTACGAGCGGCCGATCAACATGATGTTCCAGTCCTATGCGCTGTTCCCGCACATGACCGTGGCGCAGAACATCGCCTTCGGCCTGCAGCAGGACAAGATGCCCAAGGCCGACATCGAAGCCCGCGTGGCCGAGATGCTCAAGCTGGTGCACATGACCCAGTACGCCAAGCGCAAGCCGCACCAGCTCTCCGGCGGCCAGCGTCAGCGCGTGGCCCTGGCCCGCTCGCTGGCCAAGCGTCCTAAACTGCTGCTGCTCGACGAGCCGATGGGCGCGCTGGACAAGAAACTGCGTTCGCAGATGCAGCTGGAGCTGGTCGAGATCATCGAGCGGGTCGGTGTGACCTGCGTGATGGTGACCCACGACCAGGAAGAGGCCATGACCATGGCCCAGCGCATCGCCATCATGCACCTGGGCTGGATCGCCCAGATCGGCTCGCCTGTGGATATCTACGAGACGCCAACCAGTCGCCTGGTGTGCGAGTTCATCGGCAACGTCAACCTGTTCGAAGGTGAAGTGATCGACGACGCCGAAGGCCACGCGCTGATCGCCTCGCCGGAGCTCGAGCGCAAGATCTACGTCGGCCACGGTGTCACCACCTCGGTCGAAGACAAGCACATCACTTATGCGCTGCGCCCAGAGAAGCTGCTGGTGACGACGAAGCAGCCCGATTTCGAGCACAACTGGTCGCGCGGCAAGGTCCACGACATCGCCTACCTGGGCGGTCACTCGGTGTTCTACGTCGAGCTGCCGAGCGGCAAGATCGTCCAGTCGTTCGTTGCCAACGCCGAACGCCAGGGCGCCCGCCCGACCTGGGGCGATGAAGTCTACGTGTGGTGGGAAGACGACAGCGGCGTGGTACTGCGCTCATGAAACCGCGAAAGCTCAAACGAGCCCTCCAGCGCATCATCCCCGAGGGACGCCATCTGGTGATCGGCGTGCCGTTCATCTGGCTGTTCCTGTTCTTCATGCTGCCGTTCTTCATCGTGCTGAAGATCAGCTTTGCCGAAGCCGACGTGGCGATCCCGCCGTACACGGAGATCTACACCTACGTCGAGGACAAGATCCAGCTGGTGCTGAACCTGGCCAACTATGGCCTGCTCACCGAGGATGACCTGTACATCTCGGCCTACCTTGGTTCGCTCAAGGTCGCCCTCTTCAGCACCCTGCTGTGCCTGCTGATCGGCTACCCGATGGCCTACGCCATCTCCAAGGCCGAGAAGTCGCTGCAGACCGTTCT
This sequence comes from Pseudomonas sp. MNR3A, assembly GCF_009650575.1. Classification (NCBI taxonomy): domain Bacteria; kingdom Pseudomonadati; phylum Pseudomonadota; class Gammaproteobacteria; order Pseudomonadales; family Pseudomonadaceae; genus Pseudomonas; species Pseudomonas sp. MNR3A. The sequence continues at coordinate 39,827 of NZ_VZZS01000036.1, forward strand.
GCTGCTGCTGATCATGATGCCGACCTGGACCGCGATCCTGATCCGCGTCTATGCCTGGATGGGCATCCTCAGCAACAACGGGCTGCTCAACAGCTTCCTGCTGTGGACCGGGCTGATCGACCAGCCGCTGCAGATCCTCAACACCAACCTGGCGGTGTATATCGGTGTGGTCTATTCGTACCTGCCATTCATGATCCTGCCGCTGTACGCGAACCTGGTGAAGCATGACCAGAGCCTGCTGGAAGCGGCGAGCGACCTGGGCTCGAGCACCTTCAACAGCTTCTGGAAGATCACCGTGCCGCTGTCGAAGAACGGCATCATCGCCGGTTGCATGCTGGTGTTCATCCCGGTGGTGGGCGAGTTCGTGATCCCTGAACTGCTCGGCGGTCCGGAAACCCTGATGATCGGTAAAGTGCTGTGGCAGGAATTCTTCAACAACCGTGACTGGCCGGTGGCATCCGCGCTGGCAGTGGTGATGCTGGCGATCCTGATCGTGCCGATCCTGCTGTTCAACCGCAGCCAGGCCAAAGAGATGGAGGGTCGGGCATGAAGCGCTTCAGTTTCTCCAAGCTGATGCTGGTGCTCGGCTTGCTGTTCATCTACCTGCCGATGCTGATCCTGGTGATCTACTCGTTCAACGCCTCGAAGCTGGTGACGGTGTGGGGCGGCTGGTCGGTGAAGTGGTACGTCGGCCTGCTCGACAACACCCAGTTGATGGGTTCGGTGATGCGCTCGCTGGAGATCGCCTGCTACACGGCGGTGGCTGCGGTGGCGCTGGGCACCCTGGCGGCCTTCGTGCTGACCCGGGTCACTCGCTTCAAGGGCCGCACGCTGTTCGGTGGCCTGGTCACCGCGCCGCTGGTCATGCCCGAGGTGATCACCGGTCTGTCCCTGTTGCTGCTGTTCGTGGCCATGGCGCAGATGATCGGCTGGCCGCAGGAGCGTGGCGTCGTCACCATCTGGATCGCCCACACCACCTTCTGTGCCGCTTATGTGGCGGTGGTGGTGTCGGCTCGCCTGCGTGAGCTGGACCTGTCGATCGAGGAAGCGGCGATGGACCTGGGCGCCAAGCCGTGGAAGGTGTTCTTCCTGATCACCATCCCGATGATCGCGCCTTCTCTGGCAGCGGGCGGCATGATGTCGTTCGCCCTCTCGCTGGATGACCTGGTGCTGGCCAGCTTCGTGTCCGGCCCGGGCTCGACCACCTTGCCGATGGAAGTGTTCTCGGCCGTGCGTCTGGGTGTGAAGCCCGAGATCAACGCCGTGGCCAGCCTGATCCTGCTGTCGGTGTCGTTGGTGACCTTCCTGGTCTGGTACTTCAGCCGTCGCGCCGAAGAACGCCGCCGCCGGGCGATCCAGCAAGCCATCGAGGAAGGTGCTGCAGCGAACGTCGGCCAACCGCAGGTACGGCGTCCGGCACAGGCTGCTGCGTCGGCCTGACCGGCCCTTTCGCGGGCAAGCCCGCTCCTACAGGTCCAGTTGTAGGAGCGGGCTTGCCCGCGAAAGCTTCACCACCGATTCAAAGCCAGACCGCATCCCAATGCGGATACTCCCGCACACTGCTGACCAGCCCTGCTCTCAGCGGATTAGCGATGATGTATCTGGCTGCCTGCAGTACATCCTCCTCCTTGCGCAAAGCCGCGTCGTGGTACCCCGGTTGCCAGATCGGCACATGCCGCACTCCGGACTTGCGCAGGGTGATGGCGCTGCGCGACTTGAACCTGCGCATCAAACTCCCAAGCGTCACCCCCCTCAATTCGATCAACCAGTGCAGATGGTCCGGCATCAGCACCCAGGCCAGCGTGCGGCTGGCGTTTTCCTGATCTGACAGGCGTAGCTGTTTCACCAGCAGCCGGGCGCTGCGCAGGTCGTGGAACAGGGGTTGTCGTTCGTGGGTGACGGCAGTCAGCAGGTAGCACCTGCCAGGCTCTGAGCAGCGGCCGCGGCGCAGGCGGTGGGAATGGGCCAGGGGCATCGAATTTCCTCCATGAAATTGACCTTTGGAGGTTAGCGGTGCTGTTCCGACCTTGGCGCCAGTCATGGTTTCCGGATTTTGCAGTGGCCTTTTCGCGGGCAAGTCGGAGCGCCGAGCCGCCGCTTCCACAGGCCCACCCCCCTGTAGGAGCGGGCTTGCCCGCGAAAGCTTCACCGCCGATCCAAAGCCGAACCCCACAGTGCCGTTTATTGAACCCTGGACTACGCTGACAGTCGCATCCCACGAATCATTTGCGCGCAAGCAAGGAGCCTGCATGACGTTTACGCGTGCGCTGTTGGTCGTTTGCCTGGGGTTGTTGTCAGTGCTGTCAGGCTGCAAGGAACAGGCGTCCAGCCCTGAACTGCCACGCGTCGGCGTGGCACGGGTCGAACCTACCGATTTCGCCGCCAACGTCACCCTCACCGGTGATGTGCAGGCGCGCGTACAGACCGACCTTTCATTTCGCGTGGGCGGCAAGATCATCGCCCGCAACGTCGACGTGGGCGACCACGTCAAGGCTAACCAGGTGCTGGCGCGCCTGGACCCGAAAGACCTGCAGAACAATGTCGACTCAGCCAAGGCCGAGGTATTCGCCGAGCAGGCGAGGGTCACCCAGACCCGCGCCGCCTTCGTGCGTCAGCAGAAACTGTTGCCCAAGGGCTACACCAGCCAGAGTGAATACGACTCGGCTGAAGCTGCCCTGCGCAGCAGCCAGAGCGCGCTCAAGGCGGCCCAGGCACAACTGGCCAATGCCCGTGAGCAATTGAGCTACACCGACCTGGTGTCCGAGGCGGATGGGGTGATCACCGCGCGCCAGGCCGAGGTTGGCCAGGTAGTGCAGGCGACCATGCCGATCTTCAGCCTGGCCACCGACGGCGATCGTGATGCCGTCTTCAACGTCTATGAGTCGCTGCTGGTGTCGCCACCCAGCGACGAAGGCGTGATCGTCCGGCTTGTGGATAACCCCAAGGTGCAGGCCGAAGGACGGGTGCGCGAGATCACCCCGACGGTGTCTGCCGAGAGCGGTACGGTGCAGGTCAAGGTGGCGCTGCGTAACGTGCCGGCTGCCATGCAGTTGGGCTCGCCGGTAACCGCCACGGCTCACGCCCAGGGGCGCCCAAGCATCGAATTGCCCTGGTCGGCGCTGACCAAGGCGCTGCATGAGCCGGCGGTGTGGGTGGTGGGCGAGGGCGACAAGGTCGAACTGCGCAAGGTCCAGGTGGCGCGTTATCTCACCGGGCGCATCGTCATCAGCGACGGCGTGAAAAGCGGCGAAACCGTGGTGGTCAGTGGCGGCCAGTTGCTGCATCCGGGTATGCAGGTGCAGAAAGTCGACGCCAAGAGCCCCGGAGGTGAGCCATGAAACCCTTGCTGGTGTTACTTGCCGCAGCCACCCTGCTGTCCGGTTGCAAGGGCGATGAGCCGGCGCCCGAGCCCGTACGGCCGGTGCTCTCGACCCTGGTCGAGCCGCAGATGCAGTCGCAGCTCGGTCGTTTTGCGGGCACCATCCAGGCACGCTTTGAAAGCACCCTGGGCTTCCGAGTGTCCGGGCGCATTGCGCGGCGCTGGGTGGACGTGGGCGCGCAGGTAAAACCGGGCGACACCCTGGCCACCCTCGATCCCACCGACCAGCAGAACCAGCTGCGCGCTGCCGAAGGCGACCTGGCGCGCATCCAGGCGCAATGGATCAACGCCCAGGCCAATGCCCGCCGCCAGCAGCAGTTGTATGACCGCGGCGTCGGCGCCCAGGCCCAGCTGGACATCGCCCAGACCGACCTGAAGACCACCGGCGCCTCGCTCGAACAGGCCCGTTCGGCGGTCAGCCAGGCTCGCGACCAGCTCGACTACAGCACCCTGCGCAGCGACCACGCAGCAGTAGTCACCGCCTGGCGCGCTGAAGCCGGGCAGACGGTCAGCGCCGGGCAGGAGGTCGTCACCCTGGCGCGCCCGGATGTGAAGGAGGCGGTCATCGACCTGCCGATCCACCTGGCCGAACAACTGACCCCGGCGCTGACCTTCACGGTCGCCTCGCAACTGGACCCGAGCCTCAATACCACCGCGACCCTGCGCGAGCTCGAGCCCCAGGCCGACGCCACCACCCGCACCCGGCGTGCACGGTTGAGCCTGGCGAGCACGCCCAGCGGCTTCCACCTCGGTACCGCGATCAGCGTCACCCTGAGCTCGGCGGTGACCCCGCGCAGCCAGCTGCCGGCCACCGCGCTGCTCGAACGTGATGGCAAGACCCAGGTGTGGGTGGTCGATCCGCAGCAGAAGACCGTGGCTACCCGCGACATCACCCTGCTCGAGCGCACCGATGACAGCATCGTCCTGGCAGGCGGTGTGCAGCCCGGCGAGCGGGTAGTGACCGCCGGTGTCAACAGCCTCAAGCCTGGCCAGAAGGTCACCTTCGACGAGGACGCACGATGAAAGGAAGCTTCAACCTCTCCGAATGGGCCCTCAGGCACCAGTCCTTCGTCTGGTACCTGATGTTCGTCAGCCTGCTGATGGGCGTGTTTTCCTACCTCAACCTGGGCCGCGAGGAAGACCCTTCCTTCACCATCAAGACCATGGTGATCCAGACCCGCTGGCCCGGCGCGACCCAGGACGAGACCCTGCTGCAGGTCACCGACCGTATCGAGAAAAAGCTCGAGGAACTGGACTCGCTCGACTACGTGAAAAGCTATACCCGCCCCGGTGAGTCCACCGTCTACGTGTACCTGCGCGACACCACCAAGGCCAAGGACATCCCCGACATCTGGTACCAGGTGCGCAAGAAGATCCAGGACATCCGCGGCGAATTCCCCGAGGGCATCCAGGGGCCGGGGTTCAACGACGAATTCGGCGATGTGTTCGGCTCGATCTATGCCTTCACTGCCGACGGCCTGACCCTGCGTCAGTTGCGCGACTACGTCGAGCAGGTGCGCGCCGAGGTGCGCGAGGTGCCCAACATCGGCAAGATCGAGCTGATCGGCACCCAGGACGAAGTGCTCTATCTGAACTTCTCCACCCGCAAGCTGGCAGCCCTGGGTATCGACCAGCGCCAGGTGATGCAGGCGCTGCAGTCGCAGAACGCGGTCACGCCTGCCGGGGTCATAGAGGCCGGCCCAGAGCGCATCTCGGTGCGCACGAGCGGACAGTTCGCCTCCGAGAAGGATCTGCAGAACGTCAACCTGCGCATCAATGATCGCTTCTTCCGCCTGGCCGACATCGCCAATATCGAGCGTGGCTACGTCGACCCGCCAGCACCCATGTTCCGCTACAACGGCGAGACGGCGATCGGCCTTGCGATCGGCATGAAGGCCGGCGGCAACATCGAGGTGTTCGGCCAGTTGCTCAAGGAGAAGATGACCAGCATTACCGCCGATTTGCCGGTGGGCGTGGGTGTGCATACGGTTTCCGACCAGGCTGTGGTGGTGAAGAAGGCTGTGGGCGGCTTCACCAGTGCGCTGTTCGAAGCGGTGGTCATTGTGCTGGTGGTGAGCTTCATCAGCCTGGGTATCCGCGCAGGGCTGGTGGTGGCCTGTTCGATTCCGCTGGTGCTGGCGATGGTCTTCGTGTTCATGGAGTACAGCGGCATCACCATGCAGCGGATCTCCCTTGGTGCGTTGATCATCGCCCTGGGGCTGCTGGTGGACGATGCAATGATCACCGTGGAGGTGATGGTCACGCGCCTGGAAATGGGTGAAACCAAGGAGCAGGCCGCGACCTTCGCCTACACCTCGACCGCGTTTCCCATGCTTACCGGCACCCTGGTGACCGTGGCTGGCTTCGTGCCGATCGGGTTGAACGCCAGCTCTGCCGGCGAGTACACCTTCACCCTGTTCGCGGTGATCGCCGTGGCGTTGCTGGTGTCGTGGATCGTGGCCGTGTTCTTCGCCCCGGTGCTGGGCGTGCACATTCTCAACAGCCAGAAGGTCAAGGCCCACGAGACCGAGCCGGGCAGGGTAGGGCGCGCCTTCGAGCATGGCCTGCTGTGGTGCATGCGCCATCGCTGGATCACGGTGATCGGCACCATCGTGCTGTTCATCCTGTCGGTGGTGGGTATGCGTTTCGTGCAGAACCAATTCTTCCCATCTTCGGACCGCCCGGAAATCCTGGTCGATCTCAACCTGCCGCAGAACGCCTCGATCGAAGAGACCCGCAAGGCGGTGGATCGCCTGGAGGCGACCTTCAAGGACGATCCGGACATCGTCAGCTGGAGCACCTACATCGGCCAGGGCGCGATTCGTTTCTACCTGCCTCTCGACCAGCAACTGCAGAACCCCTACTACGCGCAGTTCGTGATCGTCAGCAAGGGCCTGGAGGAGCGCGGCGGGCTGATGGCGCGCCTGCAGGAGCGCCTGCACAAGGACTTCGTTGGCATCGGCACCAACGTCCAGTCGCTGGAAATGGGCCCGCCGGTGGGGCGGCCGATCCAGTATCGGGTCAGCGGCAAGGATATCGACCAGGTGCGCCGCCATGCCATCGAGCTGGCCACCCTGCTCGACAGCAACGAGCACATCGGCGAGATGATCTACGACTGGAACGAGCCCGGAAAGGTGCTGCGGGTCGAGATCGCCCAGGACAAGGCCCGGCAGTTGGGGCTGTCGTCCGAAGACGTGGCCAATGTGATGAACAGCATCGTCAGTGGCGTGCCGATCACTCAGGTCAACGACGACATCTACCTGATCGATGTGGTCGCCCGTGCCGAGGACAGCGAGCGCGGCTCGCCGGATACCCTGCAGAACCTGCAGATCCTCACCCCCAACGGCACCTCGATTCCGCTGCTGGCCTTCGCCACCGTGCGTTACGAGTTGGAGCAGCCGCTGGTGTGGCGCCGTGACCGCAAACCGACCATCACCATCAAGGCCTCGGTGGCCGGCGAGATCCAGCCTACCGATCTGGTGGCTCAGCTCAAGCCGAAGATCGACGAGTTCGCCAGCAAGCTTCCAGTGGGCTACGAGGTGGCCACGGGCGGTACGGTGGAGGAGAGCGCCAAGGCCCAGGGCCCGATCCGTCAGGTGGTGCCGCTGATGCTGTTCCTGATGGCGACCTTCCTGATGATCCAGTTGCACAGCGTGCAGAAGCTGTTCCTGGTGGTCAGTGTCGCGCCGCTGGGGCTGATCGGCGTGGTGCTGGCGCTGGTGCCGACGGGAACGCCGATGGGCTTCGTTGCGATCCTCGGGATTCTTGCGCTGATCGGCATCATCATCCGCAACTCGGTGATCCTGGTGACCCAGATCGACGAATTCGAGGCCCAGGGCTACTCACCATGGGACGCGGTGGTCGAGGCGACCAACCATCGGCGCCGGCCGATCCTGCTCACGGCCGCGGCGGCCAGCCTGGGGATGATCCCCATTGCTCGCGAGGTGTTCTGGGGCCCGATGGCCTACGCCATGATCGGCGGGATCATCAGCGCAACGCTGCTGACCTTGCTGTTCCTGCCGGCGCTGTACGTGGCCTGGTACAAGATCCGAGAGCCGCAGGTGCAGAACTGAAGCCTCGCCCCCTGTAGGAGCGGGCTTGCCCGCGAATGCAACAGTGGCTGCACCACGGCATTCGCGGGCAAGCCCGCTCCCACAGCCACCTACTGGGCTGTTCAGTAATTCAGTTATATAAAAATTCTTAAACAGTATTTTTAAGAATATCCCGCCATCACTAAGATTGCCCTCAAGCCAGGCGCAATCCCCTTCCTCTGCCCGGCACCCTTACTCAATGGAGAACGAGCATGAGTGCATCTCTGCGTAGCATCGACGGTCAGGACGAAGCCACCATTCTGCGTGAAATCCAGAGCGCGCTGCGCGACCTGCGCTTCGGTGCAGTGGAGATCACCGTGCACAACGCTCAGGTCGTGCAGATCGAGCGCAAGGAGAAATTCCGCCTGCAGCAGCCCGGCAACAAGTCCGGCTGAGTCCGACACATCCAACTAGAAAAAATGCCAATCGGGAGCTTCACCATGTCCATCCGCCGTTATGCGCTCGCCGCTCTGGCCAGTGCCGTTTTTGCCGGTTCCGCCATCGCCAAGGATTACGAACTGCTCAACGTGTCCTATGACCCGACCCGTGAGCTGTACCAGCAGTACAACGCCGAATTCATCAAGCACTGGCAGCAGACGCATCCGGACGACAAGGTGAAGATCCAGCAATCCCACGGTGGCTCGGGCAAGCAGGGCCGCGCGGTAATCGATGGCCTGCGCGCCGACGTGGTGACCCTGGCCCTGGCTGGCGACATCGACGAGATCGCCAAGCTTGGCAAGACCCTGCCGGAAAACTGGCAGACCCGTCTGCCGGACGCCAGCACCCCCTACACCTCGACCATCGTGTTCCTGGTGCGCAAGGGCAATCCGAAAGGCATCAAGGACTGGGGTGACCTGGTCAAGAAAGACGTCTCGGTCATCACTCCGAACCCGAAAACCTCCGGCGGCGCGCGCTGGAACTTCCTCGCCGCCTGGGCCTATGGCCTGAAATCCGGTGGTAGCGAAGCCAAGGCCAAAGAGTACGTGCAGGAGCTGTTCAAGCACGTACCGGTGCTGGATACCGGCGCCCGCGGCTCCACCATCACCTTCGTCAACAACGGCCAGGGCGATGTCCTGCTGGCCTGGGAAAACGAAGCCTTCCTGGCACTGAAGGAAGACGGTGGCAGCGACAAGTTCGAGATCGTCGTGCCGTCGCTGTCGATCCTCGCCGAACCGCCAGTGGCGGTGGTCGACAAGAACGCCGAGAAGAAGGGCAACACCGAGATCGCCACCGAATACCTGAAACACCTGTACAGCCCTGCTGGGCAGAAGATCGCTGCGGAAAACTTCTACCGTCCGCGTGACGAGAAAGTCGCCGCCGAATTCGCCAAGCAGTTCCCGAAACTTGACCTGGTGACTATCGACAAGGACTTCGGTGGCTGGAAAACTGCTCAGCCGAAGTTCTTCAACGACGGCGGTGTGTTCGACCAGATCTACCAGGCGCAGTAAGGCCCGAGGACAGCGGGGCCGCTCCTGCAGGGGAACGCGATCCCTGCAGGAGCGGCCTTGTGCCGCGAATGGGCTGCGCAGCAGCCCCAGGATTCAAAAGTTTGCACCGGCCCGGGATCCTTCCGGGCCAAGTGCGTTCAACCAGGGATATTTATGTCACGTCGCATCTCCCCCGTCATACCCGGCTTCGGGCTGACGCTGGGCTACACCTTGGTGTACCTCAGCCTGATCGTGCTGATACCGCTGGCGGCCATGTTCATTCATGCCTCGCAGCTTACCTGGGAGCAGTTCTGGAACATCATCAGTGCACCGCGGGTCATCGCGGCGCTCAAGCTGAGTTTCGGTACCGCCCTGTTCGCCGCCATCATCAATGGCGTGATCGGCACCCTGCTGGCCTGGGTGCTGGTGCGCTACACCTTCCCCGGGCGCAAGATCATCGAAGCGATGATCGACCTGCCGTTCGCCCTGCCCACCGCCGTCGCCGGTATCGCCCTGACTGCCCTGTACGCACCTGCGGGCTGGGTCGGCCAGTTCGCCACCGACCTGGGCTTCAAGATCGCCTACACCCCGCTGGGCATCACCCTGGCCCTGACCTTCGTCACGCTGCCGTTCGTGGTGCGTACGGTGCAGCCGGTGCTGGCGGACATCCCGCGTGAGGTCGAGGAGGCCGCCGCCTGCCTGGGCGCCAAGCCGTTGCAGGTGTTCCGCCATGTGCTGGCGCCGGCACTGCTGCCGGCCTGGCTGACCGGCTTCGCCCTGGCATTCGCCCGGGGCGTGGGCGAGTACGGTTCGGTGATCTTCATCGCCGGCAACATGCCGATGAAGACCGAGATCCTGCCGTTGCTGATCATGGTCAAGCTCGACCAGTACGACTACACCGGCGCCACGGCCATCGGCGTGCTGATGCTGGTGGTTTCCTTCATCCTGCTGCTGCTGATCAACTTGCTTCAGCGGCGCATCGAAACCCCTTGAAGGAGGCCCGGTCATGTCTTCGTCATCCATAACTGCAAGCTCCGCCGCCAATGCCGCCCGCCGTGGCAGCGCCACCTCGCGCCGTGTACTGATCGGCCTTGGCTGGCTGGTGTTCGCGCTGTTCCTGCTGCTGCCGCTGGTGATCGTGGTGTCCCAGGCGCTGAAGAATGGCTTCGGCACCTTCTTCGAGGCGATCTTCGAGCCTGACGCGCTTTCGGCGCTCAAGTTGACGCTGCTCGCGGTGGTCATCTCGGTGCCGCTGAACCTGGTGTTCGGCGTCAGCGCCGCCTGGTGCGTGAGCAAGTACAGCTTCCGCGGCAAGAGCGTGCTGGTCACCCTGATCGACCTGCCGTTCTCGGTCTCGCCGGTCATTGCCGGCCTGGTCTATGTGCTGATGTTCGGCGCCCAGGGCCTGCTCGGCCCTTGGCTGCAGGACCACGATATCCAGATCGTCTTCGCCCTGCCGGGCATCGTGCTGGCGACCATTTTCGTCACCGTGCCCTTCGTCGCCCGTGAGCTGATCCCGCTGATGCAGGAGCAGGGCACGCAAGAGGAAGAGGCCGCGCGCCTGCTGGGTGCCAACGGCTGGCAGATGTTCTGGCATGTCACCCTGCCGAACATCAAGTGGGGCCTGATCTACGGCGTGGTGCTGTGTACCGCGCGGGCCATGGGCGAGTTCGGTGCGGTGTCGGTGGTCTCCGGCCATATCCGCGGCGTCACCAACACCTTGCCGCTGCATGTGGAGATCCTCTACAACGAGTACAACCATGTCGCGGCCTTCAGCGTGGCCAGCCTGTTGCTGATCCTGGCGCTCTTCATCCTGCTGCTCAAGCAGTGGAGCGAGAACCGTATTAACCGCCTGCGCCACAGCGCAGCGGAGGAATAAGTCATGTCGATCGAAGTTCGTAACGTCAGCAAGCGCTTCAACAGTTTCCAGGCCCTGAACAACATCAACCTGGATATCCACAGCGGTGAGCTGGTCGCGCTGCTCGGCCCCTCCGGCTGCGGCAAGACTACCCTGCTGCGCATCATCGCCGGCCTGGAGACGCCGGATGACGGCAGCATCGTGTTCCACGGCGAGGACGTCTCGGGCCACGATGTGCGCGATCGCAACGTCGGGTTCGTGTTCCAGCACTATGCGCTGTTCCGCCACATGAGTGTGTTCGACAACGTCGCCTTCGGCTTGCGCATGAAACCCAAGGGCGAACGCCCGAGCGAGAGCAAGATCGCCGAGAAGGTCCATGAGTTGCTGAACATGGTCCAGCTCGACTGGCTCGCCGACCGCTATCCCGAGCAGTTGTCGGGGGGCCAGCGCCAGCGTATCGCCCTGGCCCGTGCCTTGGCGGTGGAGCCGAAGGTGCTGCTGCTCGACGAGCCGTTCGGCGCCCTCGATGCCAAGGTGCGCAAGGAGCTGCGCCGCTGGCTGGCGCGGTTGCACGAGGATATCAACCTGACCTCGGTGTTCGTCACCCACGATCAGGAAGAGGCCATGGAAGTGGCCGACCGCATCGTGGTGATGAACAAGGGCGTGATCGAACAGATCGGCTCGCCGGGCGAGGTGTACGAGAAACCGGCCAACGACTTCGTCTACCACTTCCTCGGCGATTCCAACCGCCTGGCCTTGAGCGAGGGCAACCATGTGCTGTTCCGTCCTCACGAGGTGTCGCTGTCGCGCCATGAGACCGAGGGCCACCACGCTGCCGAAGTCCGCGACATTCGCCCGCTGGGCGCGACCACCCGAGTGACGCTGAAGGTCGAGGGGCAGAGCGAGCTGATCGAGGCCGAAGTGGTCAAGGACCACGACAGCCTGACCGGGCTTGCGCGCGGCGAGACTCTGTTCTTCCGGCCGAAGGTCTGGCAGAAGGTGGCGGATATCTAAGCTGCCGTGTGCATGAAGAACCCGGGTTTGCAGCCCGGGTTTTTTATTGCCTGGGCGAAGGTTGGGGCTGCTGCGCAGCCCTCCGCGAGTAAATCCCCTCCCACAGGCTCCCCCTCGGCTTCAAGGACAGCGCTGTGCCTGTAGGAGCGGGCTTGCCCGCGAAGGGCCGCGCAGCCCTCGCCGGATTTCGATACCTTCCACGAATATTTTGCATGCCGCACGTGCATGATTTTCCCCGTGCATCGTTACAGCCCTTGTGCCACGCGGCTTTGCGGGAACCCCTGAAATCTTATATTCGATAAAGGAATAGCTTTAATTTTAAACATTACTTTCAGAGATAAGCCTCTGGAATGGATGATTCAGCCACGAGGACCGGCCAAGGTCCGAAGACCTGCATCACGTTTCCAGGAGTCGATTCAATGGGTAATGTCCAGACGGCCGCGAGGGCCTACGACCAGCCATGGCGCCCGGCCCCGGGCGACCTGGTCGAGCTTGGACGCACGCTTCGCCTGCCGCTGGCGCAGCTGCGCCTGCAGCGCACGCCGGTCAGTGGTCTCAAGCGTCGCGACAAGCTGGCGCTGGGGTTGCTGGTGCTGGTCCTGCATGGCGCTGCGGCCTACTGGGTCAGTCAGCGACCAACCCCCGAGCTGCCGGTGATTCCGCCAGAGATTCCGCCGATGACCATCGAGTTCGCCGCCCCGGCGCCGCCGGTCGTCGAGCCGCCACCGCCTGTGCCTGTGGTCGAGCCGCCACCGCCACCACCGCCGGTGGTCGATGAGCTGGCTGCCAAGCCTGCACCGAAGCCGGTACCTAAACCAAAACCGGTGCCAAAGCCCGTACCCAAGCCGCAGCCCAAACCGGTCGAGGCGCCACCACCGGCACCGACCCCAGCGCCTGCACCGCCTGCTCCGGCACCTGCACCACCAGCACCGGCACCGGTCACGCCCGCTTCAGCCAACGCCGCGTACCTGAAGAACCCGGCGCCGGAATACCCGCAACTGGCCCAGCGCCGTGGATGGGAAGGCACCGTGTTGTTGCGGGTGGAGGTACTGCCTAGCGGCAAGCCGGGGCAGATCCAGATCCAGAAGACCAGCGGCCGCGATGCCCTGGATGCTGCCGCGCTCGCTGCGGTGAAGCGCTGGAGCTTCGTGCCGGCCAAGCAGGGTGACGTGGCCCAGGTGGGCTGGGTCAGCGTCCCGATCGATTTCAAGCTTCGTTAACTCGCGCCATCGAACCGAACATAGGAAGACTTCATCATGAGCCTGTTGGCATCCCCTCTCGAATCCGTTGAAAGCGCCGTCATCTGGCTGCTGGTTGGTTTTTCCGTGGTCACCTGGGCGTTGGCCCTGGTCAAGGTCGTGCAGTTCGTGCGGCTGAAGAACCAGGACAAGCGCTTCCATGCCCAGTTCTGGGCCGCTTCAAGCCTCGACTCGGCGGCCGAGATCAGCCACGAGCAGCCAGGCCCTGCGGCCCGCGTCGCCCAGGCCGGTTATGCTGCCATCGCCGTGGGCGAGCCGGGCCAGGCGGCCGACCTGAGCCATGCGATCAATCATCAGGACCGCCTCGAGCGCGCCCTGCGCCAGCAGATCGTGCGTGAGCGTCGTTCGCTGGAAACCGGCCTGGCCGTGGTCGCCAGTATTGGCAGCACCTCGCCGTTCATCGGTCTGTTCGGCACGGTGTGGGGCATCATGGAAGCGCTCAAGGGCATCAGCGCTGCCGGTTCCGCCAGCCTGGAAACCGTGGCCGGCCCGATTGGCGCGGCGCTGGTCGCTACGGGCGTGGGTATCGCCGTCGCGGTGCCGGCGGTGCTGGTCTACAACTACTTCCTGCGTCGCCTCAAGCTGACCGCTGCCGACCTCGACGACTTCGCCCACGACTTCTACAGCCTGGCGCAGAAGAGTGCCTTCCGCGTCCTGGTTCACCCGACCCTGCAAAAAGCCCAGGCCGGTTTCGGCCAGCCGGTGAAGGAGGCTTCCTGACATGGCGTTCTCGACCCAGGACAGCGATGAAGTCCTCAGTGAAATCAACGTCACACCGTTGGTGGACGTCATGCTGGTGCTGCTGGTGGTGTTCATCGTCACCGCGCCGCTGCTGACCAACGCCATCCCGATCAACTTGCCCAAGACCGAGGCCGTCGCGCCGGTGGAGCAGAAAGACCCGTTGGTGGTGAGCATCGATGGTGGCGGCAAGCTGTTCATCAACAAGGATGAGATCCAGCCGGACCTGCTGGAAACCAACCTCAAGGCGGCCAGGGAAAAGGACGCGGATGTGCGTGTACAGCTGCAGGCTGACGATGGCGTCAACTACGGCGAAGTGGCGCGAGCGATGGCGGCCATCGAACGTGCCGGGATCAGCAAGCTGGCGGTGATCACCGCGCGTTGATCGGCAACACCCTCTTCAGGCAAGTGCTTCAGGGCCATTTCTCTTGGCAGGGGATGGCCCTTTTTTTATGCACTTCCCTGTAGGAGCGGGCTTGCCCCGCGATGGCGTCCGCGCAGGCGACGATGTTGCCCAGGCGGACGTCATCGCGGGGCAAGCCCGCTCCTTCAAAGGGGCGTGCAATTACCTTGATTATGGTTATTAATAAATAGCTTCTTATTCCTTTACGAATATAACTGCCTCCCTATACTTGGTTCCCAAGCACGCAAACTTCCAAGGAGGCGTCCCCATGCGCAATGAGTCGATTCGTTACCTGATTGTGCCGGGCTGGCAAGGATCGCCAGACAATCATTGGCAAAGCCACTGGCAGCGCAGCCTGCCCAACAGCGCCCGGGTCGAGCAGCAAGATTGGCTCACCCCGCAGCGGCGCGACTGGGTGCAGGCGCTCGAGCAGGCGATTGCCGCCGAACGCTCGCCGGTGATCCTCATCGCCCACAGCCTGGGCTGCATCACCGTCGCCCACTGGGCCGCGCAGGCCAGCCCTGCGCTGCTGCGCCGGGTGCGAGGGGCGCTGCTGGTGGCGCCAGCGGACGTCGAACGGCCGACCTGCGCGCCGGCCTTGCGCAACTTTGCGCCCATCCCGCTGCACACGCTGCCGTTCCCCAGCCAGGTGGTCAGCTCGGACAACGATCCGGCCGTCAGCGTGCCGCGTGCACTGTACCTGGCCAAGGCCTGGGGGGCGGAAGCGGGGCTGTTGAGCAATGCCGGGCACATCAACGTCAAATCCGGTCACGAGCGCTGGGAACAGGGCTTCGCTTATCTGTACCGCCTGCAAGGCCGGATCGAGCAGCGCTCACTGCGCCGCGCCTGACCTGGTCTTTCAACCGATTCGCTGACTCCCCGGTCGCCTGCGGCCGGGGCGGGAGTTTTCCATGAGTTTCAACAATCCCTTCGGCCAGCCGCTGCTGACGTTCCCCGAGCTGGACAAGAGCCCGCTGAGTATCCGTGCCAAGGCGCTGGTATTCGTCGATGCACGTTCGCAGCAACTGCGCGAAGCGCTCGAACGCCTGGCGCCGCAACCGCTGCCGGTGCTGATCCGTGGTGAGACCGGCACCGGCAAGGAGCTGCTGGCAAGGCAGATCCATCGCGCCAGCGATCGCGCGGGGCTGTTCGTCTCGGTCAATTGCGCAGGCATCAGCCACACCTACGCCGATGCCGAGCTGTTCGGCTACAGCGCCGGTACCCATGGCGGCACGGCCAGCAGTCGCGCAGGCTGGTTCGGTTCGGCCAATGGCGGCACCTTGTACCTGGACGAGATTGCCGACCTGCCGCTGGCCATCCAGGGCAAGCTGCTGGCGGCCCTGGAGAACCGCGAGGTCACCCGGGTCGGCGCCCAGCAGCCACAGGCCGTGGATGTGCGCCTGGTAGCCGCTTCCAGCATCGACCTGGCCCAGGCAGTGCGTGCCGGGCGCTTCAACGAGCGGCTGTACCTCTATCTGCGCGAGGGCGAACTGGAGCTGCCAGCGCTGCGCCAGAGAGTCGGGGACATCCTGCCGCTGGCCGAATACTTCGTCGGCATCTACAGCGTGCGCCTGGAACGCAGCGTGCCGCTGATCAGCGAAGCGGCGCAGCAAGCGCTGGAAGCCCATGCCTGGCCCGGCAACACCCGCGAGCTGGAGAACGTCATCCACTTTGCCCTGCTGGTGGCCGAGGGCGATGAAATCCTCCCGCAGCATCTGGACCTGCCCGAGCGCGCGCCCCTGACCCGTCTGGCCAGCCAACTCGCGCAACTGGGGCGCAGCCGTGAGCCAGGTACGCTTGCCGCCTTGCGCGAATTGCTGGAGCGAAGCCTGGTAGAACTGAACGCATCCGCGGGCTAGAGCGGTTGCCGGTTGTTCATAAGCAAAGCGGGTGATGGCTTTTTGTTTTTGGAATAAGCAGCGAATCAAAAGATATTGTTAGGGCATAAAAAATCCCGGTATCGTCCGCTCCACGCCCACTGTCGAGACGGTGTGGCACCTGACTTCGCCATCGTCGATGGCCCCAGCTTGATAACAAGGATCACCATGAAAAAGACCCTGCTGACGACTGCCCTCGCCGCTGCCCTGTCGCTGTCCGGCCTGGCTCACGCCGCCGAAAAACTGGTGGTAGCCGCCACGCCGGTGCCACACGCCGAAATCCTTGAGCTGATCAAGCCCACCCTGGCCAAGGAAGGTGTGGACCTGCAGATCAAGGTCTTCACCGACTACGTGCAGCCGAACGTGCAGGTCGACCAGAAGCGCCTGGACGCCAACTACTTCCAGACGCTGCCGTACCTGAAGAACTTCAACGAAGGCAAGGGTACCCACCTGGAAACTGTGATCGGCGTGCACGTCGAGCCGTTCGGTGGCTACTCGAAGAAGGTCAAGAGTCTGTCGGAGCTCAAGGAAGGCGCCACCGTGGCTATTCCGAACGAGGGCAGCAACAGTGGTCGCGCCCTGCTGCTGCTGCAGAAGGCCGGCCTGATCACCCTGAAGGATCCGAAGAACGCCCTGGCAACGCCGAAAGACATCGCCGAGAACCCGAAGAAACTGAAGTTCCGCGAGCTCGAGTCGGCCATGCTGCCGCGCGTGTTGGACCAAGTCGACCTGGACATGATCAACACCAATTACGCGCTGGAGGCGGGGCTGAACCCGGCCAAGGATGCGCTGGTGATCGAGGGCAGCGACTCGCCTTACGTGAACTTCCTGGTCGCGCGTCCTGACAACAAGAACAGCGACGCCATCCAGAAGCTGGCCAAGGCCCTGACCAGCCCTGAAGTGAAAGCCTTCATCGAGAAGAAGTACCAAGGTGCGGTGCTGCCGGCGTTCTGATTTGCCCGGTTAGTGCTTCACATGAAAACGCCGACACTGCTGTGTCGGCGTTTTCGTTTGGAAACCGAAACCTTCAACGCTGCCCGGCAAGCGCCTTACGCAGTGCCAGCAACCACTGAAGTTGTTCATTCGAAACGGGCGTGCTTGGGCTGTTCATTGTTGTCGTCCCTGTGGGCCTGGCTGGCCGATCAGTCTGAAGTCCTTTTGAGAGGTATTTCGAAGGAAAGATCCGTGGCAGATGTATGAAATTTCCGGTTAGCCCGTCGGGTGATATCAATATGCAATAAAGGTATTTAGAGAAAGATTTTTATGCCTTTAGAGTCTACCCATCGTGCTTACCCGCACACCCCTTTTCATCGTCCACGACGCTGAGCCAACCTCGCGTCGAGCCCGGAACCTTGCCCATGTCGTACCTCCGTGACCCTGTGTCGAGGCGTTATCCATGACCTTCGACACTGCCTTCATGCTTAGCACACTCCCGGCATTCCTCAAGGCCGTTGGCGTCACCCTGCAGGTCGGGCTGATCGCCATCGCCACCTCGCTGCTGGTCGCCGTGTTCAATGCCGCCGTACTGGTGTTTCGCACCCCCTACCTGTGGCGGCTGGTCAAAGGCTACGTAGAGCTGGCGCGCAACACGCCGCTGCTGATCCAGTTGTTCTTCGTCTATTTCGCATTGCCGACCCTGGGTTTGAAAGTATCCGGCTTCGCTGCGGCGATCATCACCATGACCTTCATGGGCGGCGCCTACCTCACCGAGGTGCTGCGGGCGGGTGTCGAAGCGGTGCCACGGGCGCAGCTGGAGTCCGGACGATCCATCGGCTTGTCCGAGGGCCAGTTGCTGCGCCACGTGATCCTGCCCCAGGCCGGCATCCTCAGCTTGCCGGCGCTGTTCGCCAACTTCATCTTCCTGCTCAAGGAAACCACCGTGGTCTCGGCGGTAGCCGTGCCGGAAATCCTCTACACCACCAAGAACTACATCGCCCTGTACTACAAGACCTACGAGATGCTCGCAGTGCTGACGTTGCTCTGCGTGCTGCTGTTCCTGCCGCTGTCGCTCCTGCTGCGCCACCTGGAAAGGAGGTTGCAACATGGCCAGTTCGGCAATTGAGCTGCTGCTGGTGTCCTTGCCGCAACTGGCCAAGGGCGCCGGACAGACCCTGGCGATCTCGGCCTTGGGCATCGTTTTCGCCACCCTGGGCGGTGTGCTCTATGGCGTGCTGGCCACGTTGGGCAAGCGTGCGGTGAACATCGCCTTGCAGGTCTACCTGGAGCTGTTTCGTGCAATACCGGTGCTGGTCTGGTTGTACCTGGTGTTCTTCGGGTTGCCGATCTTCTTTTCGCTGAGCATCCCCAGCTTCTGGTGCGCGGTGCTGGTGCTGGGGCTGTGGGGCGCCAGCGAGGTGGGCGAGGTGGTACGCGGGGCGCTGGCTTCGCTGCCGCGCGGCCAGCGCGAGGCGGGGCTGTCGATCGGTCTTTCGGGCCTGCAGTTGTATGGGCACGTGCTGTTGCCGCAGGCGCTCAAGCGCATGACGCCACCCACCATCAATATCTACACACGGATCGTCAAGACCAGCTCGCTTGCCGTGCTGATCGGCGTCGTCGACGTCATCAAGGCCGGCCAGCAGATCATCGAGCGCACCTACGAGTCGGTGCTGATCTACGGCGTGTTGTTCCTGTTCTTCTTTTTCATCTGCTACCCGCTTTCCGCCGCTTCGCGCGCGCTGGAACGCCGCTGGGCCCACTCATGAGCGCATTGATCGAATTCCAGGGTTTCAACAAGTTCTTCGGCGAGCACCAGGTGCTCAAGGATGTCGACCTGCAGGTTCAGGCCGGTGAAGTGGTGGTGATTCTCGGCCCCAGTGGCTGCGGCAAGAGCACCTTGCTGCGTTGCCTGAACGGTCTGGAGGACGCCCATGGCGGTAGCCTGCGCCTCGATGGCCAGGAGCTGCTGGGCCCCGGCACCGACTGGCGCCAGGTCCGCCAACGGGTGGGCATGGTGTTCCAGAGCTATCACCTGTTCGGCCACATGAGCGTGATCGACAACCTGCTGCTCGGCCCGCTCAAGGTGCAGAAGCGCGAGCGCACCGAAGCCCAGGCGCAGGCCGAGGCGTTGCTGGCGCGGGTGGGGTTGCTGGACAAGCGGGACGCCTTCCCCCGGCAGTTGTCGGGTGGCCAGCAGCAGCGCATCGCCATCGTTCGTTCGCTGTGCATGAACCCGCAGGTGATGCTGTTCGACGAGGTCACCGCAGCCCTGGACCCAGAGATGGTCAAGGAGGTGCTGCTGGTGATCCAGGGCCTGGCCCGGGACGGCATGACCCTGCTCATCGTCACCCACGAAATGGCCTTCGCCCGTGCGGTGGCCGACCGTATCGTGTTCATGGAGGCCGGCAGGATCCTTGAACAGAGCGACCCCGAGAGCTTCTTCAGCCAACCGCGGACCGCACGCGCGCAGCAGTTCCTGGACAAATTCTCCTTCGTCGAAAGCCTGCCGAAGACACTACACAAGGAACTGTCATGAAAACTGCCCACTTCACCAAACTGCTGGCGCCGCTGTTCGGCCTGGCCTTGCTGGCCGGTTGCGACAAACCCGCGGAGCCGGGCAAGTCGGCTGCGGCGACGTCTGCACCGTCCACCAGCTACCTGGAAACCATCAAGGCCCGCGATAAGCTGATCGTCGGCGTCTTCACCGACAAGCCGCCGTTCGGCTTCGTCGACGAGAGCGGTCGCTACGTGGGCTTCGACACCGACATCGGTCGTCGCTTCGCCAAGGACCTGCTCGGCGACGAGAACAAGGTCGAGTTCGTGGCCGTGGAACCGGCCAGCCGCATCCCGTTCCTGCAGAGCGACAAGGTCGACCTGATCCTCGCCAACATGACCGTCACCCCGGAGCGCAAGGAAGCGGTCGATTTCACCAACCCCAACCTGCGTGTGGCGGTGCAGGCCATCGTGGCCGATGGCAGCCCGGTGAAAGCCCTCGATGACCTGGCCGACAAGACCATCATCGTCACTACCGGCACCACCGCCGATATCTGGCTGACCAGGAACCACCCGGATTGGAAGCTGCTCAAGTTCGAGAAGAACAGCGAATCGCTGCAGGCCCTGGCCAATGGTCGTGGCGATGCCTATGCCCAGGACAACCTGATCCTGTTCAGCTGGGCCAAGCAGAACCCAGGCTACCGCGTGTTGCCAGAATTGCTGGGTGATGAGGCGCCGATCGCCCCGGCGGTGAAGAAGGGCAACACCGAGCTGCGTGACTGGGTCAATGCCGAGCTGGCCAAACTGGGTGAGGAGAAATTCCTGCTCAAGCTGTATGACCAGTACGTGCGCAAGGAGCTGAGCGATGACACCAAGCCTGAGAGCGTGATCGTCGAAGGCGGCAAGTGGCAGGGTTGAGCCAGGGTCCAATCGCGGGGCTGCACTGCAGCCCCGGCGATATCAGCGGTTACGCGGCAACCAGTTCAACAGGAACTCATTCACCACCTTCGGGTTCTCCAGGCTGGAGATATGCCCTGCGAATGGAATCTGCGCTGCCAGGCAACCGATGATCCGTGCCATTTCGTTGCTTTCGGCAGGCGGACGCGGGATGTCCTGGTCGCCGCAGACCACGATGGTCCGCTCTGCCGGCAACTCGCCCAGGCGGCCCAGCAGGTCAGGGCGTCCGAAAATCACCCGCCCCATCGGGTCGAGGCTCTGGCGAATGGCCTCGGCACTGCTGGCCTTGAGGGCGGCGCGGAACTGCTCGCGAACTTCCGGCACCGTCTGGCCGCCGGCATGGAAGAAGATCGGCACCACGATGTCGAGCAGTGGGTCAGGGAAGAACCCTGCGCCGCTGGCAGCATCCAGCAGGCCGAAGTACTTCAGGCGCGTTGCTTCAGGTTCGGCGCCGAGGTAGGTATCCATCAGCACGATGCGGTCAACCCGTTCCGGGTGCTCGATCGCCAGCTCAGCACCCCACATGCCGCCGACCGACAGGCCGACCAGATGGCATTTGTCGATGCCCAGTGCGTCGAGAAACGCCAGGTGCTGGCGTGCCAGCGCGCTCATGTCGGTGGTGGTGGCTGGCGGTGCCTCGGAGTCGCCATGGCCCCAGAGCTCGGGCACCAGCACGCGGAAGTGTTTCGACAGCGCATCGATCTGCGGTTGCCACATCGCGGCAGACCACAGATAGCTATGGCCCAGCAGCACCGGGAAGCCCTGGCCCTGGTCGACGTAGCTCATGCGGGCGCCGTCGATTTCGATGAAGTGCTTTTGCATGAGGAAGGCTCTTGGAAGAAAGGGGCGCTCAGGTTACCTGTTCGCAGTGTGAAGGGTTGTGAAACCGGTCATGTTCGGGCTGCGCCTGTGGTGATCTTTTCGCGGGCACGTCGGCGCGACGAATCGCCGCTCGCGCAGACGTGCACCGCCGATGTCCACGGCTCACTGTCCCGGCGGCACCAAGCGCAAGGTGCTGCGCGCGGGAATCACCCCCATCTGCGCCTTGTGATACCGCCCCTGCACATAATCCTCGGCCTGGTCCGAATAGTGCCGGTCGAACGGTACGCCACTCTGGCCTACAGGGTTGATTGTCAGCGCTTGCCCGGCATCGGCGAAGTCGATCAGGCGTCGGGTCGAAGGCCCGTAGTTCACCGGCCAGGGCGCTGGGCCGATCTTCGCCGACAGGTTGTTCGGCACTTCGTGGGTGCCCGGTGCGGCAAAGGGGCCGACATTGAACAGCAGGTTCAACGGTTTCTGCTGGCCCAGCGGGTGGTTGTGGGTGAGGGTGTGGGCTTTGCCCCATTGCCAGTCCGCCGGGTCGTTGCCGTACAGCTCGCGCAGATGCGCCAGGCTGCGTTGCCAGGCCTGACGGACGATGGCGGTGCGGTCGGTACGGTCGTGGCCGCCGCGCAGGTTCCACCAGGGGGAGTCGGCGTCGGCCGCCAGGCGCGGTAGCGCAGCGTCGATGGCACGGGTGCTGATCAGCACCTTGAACCAGGTGTCGCCCAGCTCGTCATGCAGGGCGGCGAACGCCAGTTCGTAGAGGAACTGGTTGAACAGCGTGGCGCTGGTCGAATCCAGCGGGTAGTCGCCGCGCCATGCGGCCAGCTGTTCGACCAGCTCCTTCTGCTCGTCACCCTCGGCGATCGCACGCAGGGTATTCAGCAGCGGCGCCAAGGTACGAGGGCCGTAGTCGGTGCTGGTGTCCAACTGCAGCGTCTGGCTGTTCTGCACATCCCATTTGACCTGCGGGTCGGCCAGTCGACGATCCAGCTGGCGGCCACGGTCGGGCAGGTTGTAATAGCCGGGAATCGGGATGGCGGCCGGCGGCTGGTAGTTGGCCGAGACAATGTAGCCGCTGGGCGGGTTCTCCTGCTGGGGATTGGCGCTGAAGGGGTAGAAGCCGAGCTTGTCGGCCTGGTGGGTACTGCCGTCGAGAATGAACGCCGGGTTGACCCCGTCTGGACGAATGGGTAACTGCGCCGAGGCCCACCAGCCGATGTCACCGCGAGCGTTGGCCCATACCAGGTTCAGCCCCGGTGCCTGGATCTTCGCTGCGGCCTCGCGCATCTTGCCCAGGGTGTCGGCGCGGTTGACCTGGTAGAAGGCGTCGAGAATAGGGTTTTCGGTTTCCAGGAACGCCCACCACATGGCAATGGGGGTTTGCCCTGCGGTTTCGCCGAGTACATCGTTGACGATCGGCCCGTGGGGCGAACGGCGCAGGTTGATGGTCACCGGCGCTTCGCCCTTGACCGCGATCTGTTGCTCGGTCGTCTCCAGCGCACGCCACTGGCCATCGACCATGACCTGGTTGGCGTCGGCGGGATTGGTCTTCTCGGCGATCAGGTCGACGTCGTCGTTCTGGAACATGGTCAGGCTCCAACCGAAATCACGATTGTGACCGAGCAGGGCGAAGGGGTTCAGCGCCTGGAAATAGCCGTAGAGGTTGAAGCCCGGGGCCGATAGCTCGGCCTCATACCACACCGCCGGTACTGCGAAGCCGATATGCGGGTCGCCCGCCAGCAGGGGGCTACCACTGCGGGTATGGCTGCCCGCGACGACCCAGGCGTTGCTGCCTTCGAACTGCGGGATGCCGGCGTCGCCGAGCGCCTGGTGGCTGAGCTGGGCCAGGCCTTCGAGGGTGCGCCAGTCACTGGCGGCAAGGGCCGGGCGCAGAGCGCCATCGGGCTGCCAGTCGAGGTCGAAGATCTTCAGATACTCGGGGCCGAGCTGGTCACGAATGTAGGTCAGCGCAGGCTCGGTGCGGAAGGCTGCGGCAAAGCTGTAGGCCAGGTAGCCGGCGATGCTCAGGGTGTCTTCGGCAGTGAAGGGCCGTTCAGCGATGCCGAGGACGTCGAACTCCACCGGCTTGGGATGGTTGGCCTGCCAGCTGTTCACGCCTTCCAGGTAGGCCTGCAATGCGAGCCAGGACGGTGACTGGTGATCCAGGCGCTCGACCATCCGCGCCGCCTGCTCGCGGATGCGCAGGCTGCGAAACAGGGTGTCGGTGGGCACCAGCTTGCTGCCCAGCACTTCGGCCAGCTCACCCCGTGCCAGGCGGCGCACCAGTTCCATCTGGAACAGCCGGTCCTGGGCGTGCACATAGCCCAGGGCACGGTACAGGTCGGGCTCGTTCTGCGCCTGCAGATGCGGCACTCCGCGTTCGTCATAGCGCACGCTGACCGGTGCGCTCAAGCCGGTGATAGCCACTTCGCCTTCGCGCTGCGGCAGTTTGCCGTGCACGTACCAGTACGCGCCGGCGGCGGCCATGGCCAGGACGACGGCAAGCAGAGTGAGGCTGCGCTTCATAGAATTCCTTATGCCATTGGGGAGGCGGCGATGAGCTTAAAGCGCACTGAGAATAGCTTGCTCGAGCCGGTGATCGTCAATCTCGAGCCTGAGGTCAGGCCTACCGGAAAATCTTCGCGTCGCGCATGGCTTCCTCGGCAAGGGTGCGACGGTTGGCGATCAGCCGGCCGAGCATCTCTTCGACCTGGCTGATCTGTCGTTCGAGCTGTTCCTGGCGGCGGTTGCGCTCCCAGCTGCGGGTTTGCAGCTGCTTGAGCTTTGCTCGGCGGCTGGACAGCTCGCGGCAGGCTCGTTCGAGGCGATGAGCCCGCTCATGCGTGACAGCAACCGTGGAGAAGAGGCAAGCCTGCAGGTCGCGCTGATAGTTGACCAACAGCGTGTCAACGGCATCGATCTGCTGTTGCAGGCGCTGCAAGGTGTTCATGCCGCTCGAAGGGCCCGCTAGTTCGCTGATGGCGCGCTCCAGCTGTTCCTCCAGGTGCTCGGGGGACCGCTGGAAGGCGACGACGGCATAGCTGCTGTCGCTGGAGGAAGATGGGCTGACGATATGTTCGCGCAGGCTGAGCCTTGTCACCGGGTAGTTCAGGGATATCTGATGCTGGCCCCAGAGCAACTCGATGTGGTCCTGATCTTCGTTCGTCAGGGGGGGAGAAGAGCGAGCGAAGACAGGTGCCATGGCGTTTTCCTTAAGCGGTAGGCCAATACGCTAAGGGGCTGGTATGTGCGCGACGTCATAAATATCTACCGCTGCTGATCTTTCCGCCATGGGCAATAGCACCCGCTGGCCAGGGCATTGGAGGCCTGTACCCGGCGCCCTTGCAGCAGCGCCCGGATGACGGGTTCGATGAAGCTGTTGCTCGAGTTGCACACCGCGCCTTCGCTATAGGGGCCGAAGTAGGCGAGCTGCCCCTGTCGATCCCAGATCGCCACTGCCGGAGAGGCGGGCAGGTGTTCGCTGCCCGGCAGCTCGCGGATCGGCTGCAGGGCGCCAAGGTTGGCGGGAAGCTGGCCGTGGCTGCCGGGCTTTTGCAGTACATGGAAGGTTACACCCTGCGCGGCGAACTGCTCGATGAGTTCGGCCAGGTGTTGCTGGTTGCCGACGTTGCAAGGGCAGGTGGGGTCCCAGAAGTGCACGACGCGGATCGGGCCAGGGCCTGCGAGCTCGGCGGGCAGTTGCAACTGGCTACCGTCGAACAGCGTGGCCTGGTCGTCGAACTGGCGCAGGTAGCGCGACTGGAAGCTGTCGTAGGCCCACCACAGCAAGGCGGCGCAGAGCAGGGTGGCGAGCAGCGTGGTGAGGGTTTTCATCGGTAGTCCGCAACGTTGCACCGGGCTTTTTCGCGGGCTTGCCCGCCAAGAGCGCGTCTGGGTGCATGACAAAGACAAGAAGACGCCAGCTTGCCATGGCCGGGCACAGAGCTGAATATCGCAGATCAATACTCGCGCCACTCTGGATGTACCGATGCCTTCACCCTTCCACCCTGACCTGCTGCGCACCAGCCTTGACGCTCTTGCGGCGCGCCAGCCACTGTCGGCCCAGGCCCTCGACTACCAGCGCTTCTACGGTCTCGACCTGCCCGCACACAGCTGGTTGGGTGGCTTCAGCGTGGCAGGTTTCGACCTGGTCGGGCAGGTGTGGCTGCCGCAAGAACCGGTGGCAACGCTGTTCCTGCTGCATGGCTACTACGACCACATGGGCCTGTACCGCCATGTGATCGCCTGGGCCTTGCAGCAGGGCTTCGCGGTGATTGGCTGCGATCTGCCCGGTCACGGGCTGTCCAGTGGCGAGCGGGCCAGCATCGCCGACTTCGCGATCTACCAGCAGGTGCTCGATGCCCTCTTCGAACAGGCGCGCAGGCTCGACTTGCCACGGCCTTGGCATCTGTGTGGGCAGAGCACGGGTGGAGCCATCGTTGTCGATCATCTGCTGCACTGCGGCGAGCAGAGCCCGGCGGACGGCCAGGTGATCCTGCTGGCGCCGTTGGTGCGACCGCGGGCCTGGCACTGGTCGAAGCTGAGTTATCGGGTGCTGCGCCATTTCGTCGATGGTATCGAGCGACGCTTCAGTGCCAATACCAACGACCCGGCATTTCTTGCGTTTCTCGAGGCCGATCCGTTGCAGCCGCGGCGCCTGCCGACGGCATGGGTGGGGGCGCTGATGGCCTGGATCAAGCGCATCGAGGCGGCGCCGCATAGTCGGCGTCGGCCGCTGATCGTTCAGGGCGAGGCAGACGGCACGGTGGACTGGCCCTACAACCTCAGAGTGCTGAAGGAGAAGTTCGCCGAGCCGCAGATTCTCCTGCTGCCCGAGGCGCGGCATCACCTGGCCAACGAGCTGCCGGATATCCGCCAGCGCTACTTCACCTTTCTCGACCAGCGCCTGCTTACTTGAGGTTGGCGCTGCTCTGGCCCACAGCCAGCCCCGCACGCACCGCGGCCAACGCGGCATTGTAGTAGGCCTTGCCCTCTGCGGATTCGGCGAAAGTGGCGAACGCTTCCAGTTCGTCGTCGGACAGCTCGCGGTAGACGTACAACAACGTGTTGTTCAGGTCTTCGCCAATCTCGTTCATCAAACGTTGGCGCTGACCATCGAGCAGGCCCTGGGCCTGGCCGCCGCCGAACAGGCCGGGAATCATCGAGCTGAGGCTGTCGGCGGCAACCCCGGCGATCGCCAGGCTGACCTCGGCCCCAGCTTCGCGGGCCGGCAGGGCCTGGGCCAGGTGACCGATGGCCAGCAGGCGGTTGTCGCTGGCCTGGATCCTTGGCAGGCCCTTGGCGTTCTTGGCCAATTGGTCCTTGCGCGTGGCCAGCAATTCGGCGGCAACCACCTTGCGTCCCAGCGGCGATTGGAAGAACGCCAGCGCCGGCGCCGGATTCTTAAGGTTGGCGCGCAGTTGGGCCTGGGCACGCTGATCCATCGCCTGGGCCTGGAAGCGTTGGTTGCTGTTGTTGACGAGTGCCTGGTAAACCGCGGGCGGCAGGCTGTTGCGGTAGCGCTGCTGGGCGGCACCGATGGCATCATTGAAGTGGGCGCGCTGGTCGGGCCAGCCGGCGGCCTTGTACAGCTGGTCGAGGCTGTCTGCCCAGACAGGCATGGTGCAGATCATCAGCACAAGCAGGGAAAACAAACGGCGCATTCAGGACTCCTGTCGGCAGGCCGCTATTGTCTGTGGGGTGGTACGCCTTTGTCGAGATATCAGCGCGCTTCTCGGCCAAGTGGCGCTGTCCGTGTACATGGCTAATGGATATGATGCGCGCCATGCATACCTCTCCTGAACATCCGCTGCTCTCGACCATCGTCGACGACCTGGCCACCCGTGGCTGGTCGCAGCAGGCATTTTTCCTGCCGCTTGAGCTGGCCGGCGCTCTGGCCGCCGAGTGTCGCAGGCGCCATGCCGAGGGCGAACTGAACCCTGCAGGTGTCGGCAGGGGCGCGGCCCAGGAGGTACGCGAGGCGATCCGTGGCGACCAGATCCAGTGGATCGACCCCGGCCAGGCCGAGCCCTGCGACCGTTACCTGGAGCTCATGGACAACCTGCGCCAGGCGATCAACCAAGGGCTGTTCCTGGGGCTGGAAGACTTCGAGTGTCATTTCGCCCTGTATACGCCGGGCGCCTTCTACCGCAGGCATCTTGACCGCTTCCGCGACGACGACCGGCGCATGGTGTCGGTGGTGCTCTATCTCAATGAGCGCTGGCAACCCGAAGACGGCGGGCAACTGCGGATGTTTCTCGCCGACGATGTCGAGCATGATGTCCAGCCCGAGGCTGGCAGCCTGGTGGTGTTCCTTTCGGGTGAAGTCCCGCATGAAGTCCTGCCGGCCAATCGCGAACGCCTGTCGCTGACGGGCTGGTTCCGGCGCCGTGGCAATGATCCCTTCTGAGTCGTCCAAGGTCCTGGTCAGCGCCTGCCTGCTGGGGCAACCGGTGCGCTATGACGGGCGCGACAGTGGCCACCCCGATCTGCTCAAGCAATGGCAGGCCGAGGGCCGTGTAGTGCCCTTGTGCCCGGAGGTGGCGGGTGGCTTGCCGACGCCGCGACCGGCCGCGGAGATCCAGGGCGGACAGGGTGGCCAGGTGCTCGATGGGCAGGTTCAGGTCCTGACCGTCGCTGGCGAGGATGTCAGCGCGGCATTTTTGAGCGGCGCTCGGCAGGCCTTGGCGCTGGTGAGGCGGCATGGGATTCGGGTTGCGGTGCTCAAGTCCGGTAGCCCGTCGTGCGGTAACCGACTGACCTACGATGGCAGTTTCAGCGGGGTGAAGGTGCCGGCGGAGGGCGTCGTTGCTGCGCTGCTGCGCCGGGAAGGGGTGCTGGTGTTCAGCGAGTTGGAGCTGGATGAGGCGCAACGGGCACTGGGGTAGTTCGGTGTCGTTCTTTTCGCGGGCAAGCCCGCTCCCACAGGCCTATGGTGAGTCCAACCCTGTGGGAGCGGGCTTGCCCGCGAAAAGAACTACGCGATATCACTGCTGCGCTGCCGTCTTCTCGAACCACTTCTGCTCGAGCTCCGCCATCCGCCCACTGTCCTTGAGCCGCTGCAGGGCATTGTTCAGCGCGCTTTCGAATGCAGGGTTATCTTTCTGGAACGGAATCACCAGCTTCTTCTCGCCAAACGGCTGGCTGGCATCGAGCGCGCTTTCGGTCGCAGATTGTTGGCCTGTCGGGGTCAGCGCGATGTCGTACTTGCCGCTCTCCACGCCCGGTAACACTTCGTCGGCAGGCGCTTCGATGAATTCGGCGCGCAGGTCCATCTCCCGGGCCAGGTCCTGGCCGAACTCGATGTCGAACCCGGTCAGGTGCTCGTTTTCCTTGAAGGCGTAGGGTGCATTGTCGGCTTGGACGGCGATGCGCAGTTCACCTCGGTCGTTGATTTCGTCGATCAGCTCTGCCTGGGCCAGGGGGCTGATGAGTACTGCCAGCAGTAGGCCAATGGTCAAACGCATGAATATCCCTTTTATTTCTCGGCAGATGGATGTCATTCGCCGTGGCTTTCTGTGTTTGCCGCGATCGAACGCAGCCTATGACCCCTACATCGCGCGTATGTTTGAGCTGGCATTGAAATTTTCATGCCGGCATTTTTGAACCTGCGGCGTGGCAGGTGGACTATGGTGAAGTACCGCCTCGCTTCTTTTAAGTGATAGCGGTCAATTGAAGTGAATGACAGGAGATGTGAATGAAAAGCCCAGTTTCGCGTGCTGCCCTCGCCGGTTTGCTGATGGGAGCCTCTTTGCTTGCCACGGCTGCGGATGCCCTGAAAAGCCAGGAGCCGCCGAAAGATGCGAAGGTCTTCATCGTTTCCCCTGCCGATGGCGCTACGGTCGACAAGACCTTCACCGTCAAGTTCGGCATTGAAGGGATGGCGCTCAAGCCGGCCGGCGACCAGACTCCGCATTCCGGGCACCATCACCTGCTGGTCGATGTCGACAAAGCGCCTGTAGCTGACCAGCCGCTGCCGACCAGCCTTATGCCCGAGGGCAACCAACCTCTGCCAGCCGGGCCGCAGGTGTTGCACTTCGGCAAGGCGCAGACCGAGGCGACCATCACCCTGACCCCGGGCAAGCACACTCTGCAACTGGTGCTGGGCGACCAGTACCACGTGCCGTTCAAGCCAAGCGTCGAGTCGAAGAAGATCACCGTCAATGTGAAGTAACGCGGGGAATGCTTCGCGGCGCTCCGGCGCCCCGACCCGCCCGCGAAGCCGAAGACACGGATCGGGCAGGCAAAAAAAGGGAGGCCACCAGGGCCTCCCTTCTTCATGCAGCCATCAGGCTCAGAACAGTACGCGCGAGCGGATGGTGCCCTTGACGTGCTGCAGCTTCTCTTGCGCCAGGTCCGAGTACTCGGCGTCGACGTCGATGACCACGTAGCCCACTTTCTCGTCGGTCTGCAGGAACTGACCGGAGATGTTGATGCCGTTCTCGGCGAAGACCTTGTTGATCTCGCTGAGCACGCCCGGGATGTTTTCGTGGATGTGCAGCAGGCGGTGCTTGCCTGGGTGCGCCGGCAGGGCTACTTCAGGGAAGTTGACCGACGACACGGAGGTACCGTTGTCGCTGTACTTGACCAGCTTCTCGGCCACTTCCAGACCGATGTTGGCCTGGGCTTCGGCGGTCGAACCGCCGATGTGCGGGGTCAGGATGACGTTGTCCAGGCCGCGCAGCGGGCTTTCGAACTCTTCGTCGTTCGAGCGCGGCTCGACCGGGAACACGTCGATGGCCGCGCCGATCAGGTGCTTGTCCTTGATCGCGGCAGCCAGGTGATCCAGCTCGACCACGGTGCCGCGTGCGGCGTTGATCAGGATCGAACCCTTCTTCATCGCACGGATTTCCTTCTCGCCGATCATCCACTGGGTGGATGGCAGCTCAGGCACGTGCAGCGAGACGATGTCGGCCAGGCCCAGCAGTTCGTTGAGGCTGGTGACCTGGGTGGCGTTGCCCAGTGGCAGCTTGGTCAGCGGGTCGAAGAAGTAGACCTGCATGCCGACGCTTTCGGCCAGTACCGACAGCTGGGTGCCGATCGAGCCGTAGCCGACGATGCCCAGCTTCTTGCCGCGGATCTCGAACGAGTTGGCCGCGCTCTTGATCCAGCCACCGCGGTGGCAGGAGGCGTTCTTCTCGGGGATGCCGCGCAGCAGCAGGATGGCTTCGGCCAGCACCAGTTCGGCAACCGAACGGGTGTTGGAGTACGGCGCGTTGAACACCGCGATGCCGCGCTCGCGGGCCGCGTTCAGGTCAACCTGGTTGGTGCCGATGCAGAAGCAGCCGACTGCGACCAGTTTCTTCGCACAATCAAAGACTTCTTCAGTCAGTTGAGTGCGCGAGCGGATGCCGATGAAGTGGGCGTCCGCGATCTTTTCCTTCAGTTGCGCATCCGGCAGTGAGCCAGTGAGGTACTCGATGTTGGTGTACCCGGCAGCCTTGAGGGTGTCCACAGCATTCTGGTGGACGCCTTCGAGAAGAAGGAACCTGATCTTGCTCTTGTCGAGAGAAGTCTTGCTCATCTGCGTAAACCTGTATCCCGGAGAAAAAATGGCGAGGGGGGCAAAGCGGCGCGGCGACGGGCCTTAGCACGATCGACGGGAGGGCTATGCTAGCATACGCGACACCGTCTGAGCTTATCCCGACAGGTGAAGAGTGCTCAGGGTGACCATGAATCATTCGAGAGTTCTGCCGATGATCGACGTTGCGGTAATTGATGAGCTTAAGACCCTGGTCGACCCTGGCAAGGTCCTTGTCGACCCCGCCTCGCTCGAGGCGTATGGCAAGGACTGGACCAAGCACTATCCACCGGCTCCTTCGGCCATCGTGCTTCCCAAAACCATCGAGCAGGTCCAGGCCATCGTCGCCTGGGCCAACCGCTACAAGGTCGCGCTGGTGCCGTCCGGCGGACGCACCGGCCTGTCGGGCGCTGCAGTCGCTGCCAATGGCGAAGTCGTGGTGGCCTTCGACCAGATGAACCAGATTCTCGACTTCAACGCGTTCGACCGCACCGTGGTCTGCCAGCCGGGCGTGATCACCCGCCAGTTGCAGCAGTTCGCCGAAGACCAGGGGTTGTACTATCCGGTAGATTTCGCCTCGAGCGGATCCAGCCAGATTGGCGGCAATATCGGCACCAATGCCGGCGGAATCAAGGTCATTCGCTACGGCATGACCCGCAACTGGGTGGCAGGGCTGAAGGTTGTCACCGGCAAGGGCGAACTGCTGGAGCTCAATCGCGACCTGATCAAGAACGCCACCGGTTACGACCTGCGCCAGTTGTTCATCGGCGCCGAGGGCACCCTGGGCTTCGTGGTCGAAGCGACCATGCGCCTGGACCGTGCGCCGCGCAACCTTACGGCGATGGTGCTCGGCACGCCGGACTTCGACTCGATCATGCCGGTGCTGCACGCCTTTCAGGGCAAGCTCGACCTGACCGCCTTCGAGTTCTTCTCCGACAAGGGCCTGGCCAAGATCATGGGGCGCGGCGATGTGCCGGCGCCGTTCGACACGCAATGCCCTTTCTATGCGCTGCTGGAGTTCGAGGCCAGCACCGAGGAGGTTGCCAACGAAGCCCTGGCCACCTTCGAGCACTGCGTCGAGCAGGGTTGGGTGCTCGATGGGGTGATGAGCCAGAGCGAGACGCAGCTGAAGAACCTGTGGAAGCTGCGCGAGTACCTGTCAGAGACCATCTCCCACTGGACGCCCTACAAGAACGATATTTCCGTCACCGTCTCCAAGGTGCCGGCGTTCCTGCGCGATATCGATGCAGTGGTCGGCGAACACTACCCCGACTACGAAGTCGTCTGGTACGGGCATATCGGCGACGGCAACCTGCACCTGAACATTCTCAAGCCCGACCACATGAGCAAGGATGATTTCTTCGCCTCGTGCACCAAGGTCAACAAATGGGTGTTCGAGATCGTCGAGCGCTACAACGGTTCGATCTCTGCCGAGCACGGCGTGGGCATGACCAAGCGGGACTACCTGGGCTACAGCCGCTCGGCAGATGAAATTGCCTGCATGAAGGCGATAAAGGCGGTGTTCGACCCGAACGGCATCATGAATCCGGGTAAGATCTTCGCACCTGAATAAGAAAGCAGTATCCAGAGGAGTCGGCCCCATGAGTTACCAGCACCAGTACGTAGACGGCACGCGCATCCACTTCCCGCTGGGCAAGGTGGTGTGCATCGGCCGTAACTACGCCGAGCATGCCAAGGAACTGGACAACCCCATCCCCAGCGAGCCGCTGCTGTTCATCAAGCCTGGCAGCTGCGTGGTGCCACTGGAAGGCGGCTTCAAGATCCCGACCGACCGTGGTTCGGTGCACTACGAAGCCGAGATCGCCGTGCTCCTGGGCAAGCCGCTGTCGACCAAGCCGACAGTCGAAGAAGTGCTGGATGCCATCTCCGGCTACGCCCCGGCCCTGGACCTGACCCTGCGCGACGTGCAGGCCAAGCTCAAGGAGAAGGGCCTGCCGTGGGAACTGGCCAAGAGCTTCGACGGCGCCTGTGTATTGCCGCCGTTCGTCGCCGCATCCAGTTTCGAGGACGTGACCGACATTCCGGTACGCCTGACCATCAACGGCGAAGTGCGCCAGGATGGCAGCAGCGCAATGATGCTCAACCCCATCGTGCCGATCATCCAGCACATCGCCGCGCACTTCTCTCTGCAGGCGGGCGATGTGATCCTCACCGGCACTCCGGCCGGTGTCGGGCCGTTCAATGTGGGTGATGAGCTGGTGCTTGAGCTGCCGGGTGTCAGCCGCTTCGAGAGCCGCGTGCTTTGATCTGACTGCGCGTCGTCCTTTTCGCGGGTAAACCCGCTCCTACAGGGATTTGCACAGCCTTGTGAGAGCGGTTTTACCCGCGAACGATTTACCGTTTTTTTCACACCCCATCTGGATAATGCGCGAATCTTCGCCCATTTACCCAGGACCCCCTGCATGCCAGCACCTTCCAGCGCCCCAGCTTCCACCAAGCGTCGTTTCTACCTGCGCTGGCCGTTCGCCCTGGCTGTGGCAGCGGTGATCGGCTATGGGGTGGCCGTCGCCATGCACTGGGACGACCGTGGCCTGCTGTGGGTCAAGGAGCGTTTCGAGAGCAGTGCCGAGCGAATTGAAAGCGTCTGGCTGCCGGACTACCTGGTAGACATCGACGCCAAGCCGTTGCCGGGCATGGACGACGACGAAGCCTCGGACCTGTCGTTCAATCCGCAGACCCGCACGCTGTTCGCGGTGATGGGCAAGAACCCCTTCCTGGTCGAGCTCACGCTCGATGGCGACGTGTTGCGCAAGATTCCGCTGGTGGGTTGGGAAAATCCTGAAGGCCTTGCCGTGCTGGAAAACGGGCTGATCGCGATCGTTGATGAGCGCAACCATGACCTGACGCTGGTAAAGGTGGACGCGAGCACCTCGACGCTTAATCACGATGACTTCCCCAGCTATGACCTGGGCAAGTCGGTCAAGAGCAACAAGGGTTTCGAGGCCATCGCCTGGGACCCGATGCGCCAGCGCCTGATCATCGGCGAAGAGCGCCCGCCGCGTCTGTTTACCTGGAGCACCGATGGTCGCGGGCCGCTCAAGGGCGATAAGCAGCTGCGGCCCAGTGACGAGCTCGACCTGCGCAACCTGTCTGCGCTGGCGGTTGATCCACGCACAGGCCACCTGCTGGTGCTGTCGGCTGACTCGAACATGCTGCTGGAACTGGACGAGAAGGGTGAGCAGGTCAGCTTCATGACCTTGCTCGGGGCGTTCAACGGTCTGGGTAGCCGTGTGCCTCGGGCCGAAGGTGTGACCATGGACGATCAGGGCAACCTGTACATGGTCAGCGAGCCCGCGCTGTTCTATCGCTTCAAGAAGCACTGACAGGATTGTCGGAATTTTCTGATGATGGCCTTAAGCTTTATTTCAGCTATGAATGATTAGATTCGGCATCCTCCGTCGAGTCCTCTTCATGCGCCGTCATCTTCGTTCGTTTCTCTTTCTTCTGGCTTTCTCCGTGCTGGCGGTGCTTGGCGTGGTGGGGCACGAGTTCCGTCTGTTCGAGCGCGGCTGGTTCAACCTCAAGAGCTGGTGGCAGCCGACCGAGCAAGGCATCGGGCTGGATCGCTACCAGGTGGTGATCGAGGCTCAGCCCATCGAGGGCCTGGACGACGATGTTTCGGCGCTCACCTACGACCCCGATCGCAAGACCCTGTTTACCGTCACTAACGCCCGCTCGGAGCTCATCGAGCTTTCGCTGGATGGGCGCATCCTGCGCCGCGTGCCGCTGACCGGCTTCGGCGATCCCGAGGCGGTGGAGTATGTCGGGCCCAACAGCTACGTCATCACCGACGAGCGCCAGCAACGGCTGATTCGCGTGCGATTGGACGACGACACGCCGTTTCTCGACGCCAACGACGCCGAGCAGCTCACCCTGGGCATCGGCCTGAACGGCAACAAGGGCTTCGAAGGGCTGGCTTACGATTCGGCTGGCAAGCGCCTGTTCGTCGCCAAGGAGCGTGATCCGATGCTGATCTACGAGGTGCACGGTTTCCCCCATGCCCATCCGGAGCAGCCCTATGCGGTGCATGTGGTGCAGGACCGCAAGCGTGATTCACGGTTGTTCGTGCGCGACCTGTCGAGCCTGCAGTTCGATGAACGCAGCGGGCATCTGCTGGCGCTGTCGGACGAATCACGGCTGGTGCTGGAGCTGGATGTGAAGGGGCGGCCGCTGAGCACCCTGTCGTTGCGCAAGGGGTATCAGGGCCTGAAGAAGACGGTGCCGCAGGCTGAAGGGATCGCCATGGACGATGCCGGGACCATCTACCTGGTGAGTGAGCCGAACCTGTTCTATGTGTTCAGGCAGCCGGCTGAGTAGGTGTAGTTCAGGGCTCTGTGGGGGCAGTGGTCTTTGTTGTGTCAGTGCTGGCCTATTCGCGGGTAAACCCGCTCCTACAGGTTTCCCGGTGTCCTTCAGAACAGCGGGGTACTTGTAGGAGCGGGCTTGCTTATTCAGCCTTCAGACTCTTCACGCCTTCGGAAGTCCCCAGCAGCAGCAAGTCTGCCGGACGCGCCGCGAACAGGCCGTTGGTGACCACGCCAACGATCGCATTGATCTGGCTTTCCAGCTCCACCGGGTTGGTGATCTGCAGGTTGTACACGTCGAGGATGACGTTACCGTTGTCGGTCACCACGCCTTCGCGGTACACCGGATCGCCACCCAGCTTGACCAGCTGGCGCGCCACGTGGCTGCGGGCCATCGGGATCACCTCGACCGGCAGCGGGAAGGCGCCGAGCACCGGCACCAGCTTGCTGGCGTCGGCGATGCAGATGAAGGTCTTGGCCACTGCCGCGACGATCTTCTCGCGGGTCAGGGCCGCACCGCCGCCCTTGATCAGGTTCAAGTGCGCGTCGCTCTCGTCGGCACCGTCGACGTAGAACTCCAGCTCGCTGACGCTGTTCAGCTCATAGACCGGGATGCCATGACCCTTCAGACGCTGTGCGGTGGCCTCGGAGCTGGCGACGGCGCCGTCGAAGGCGGTCTTGTGCTGGGCCAGGGCGTCGATGAAGAAGTTGGCGGTCGAACCGGTGCCGACGCCGACGACGCTCTTTTCATCCAGCTTGGGCAGAATGAAGTCGACAGCGGCCTGGGCGACGGCTTGTTTGAGTTGGTCCTGGGTCATGCGGGCTCCGAGAGGGGCGGGAGGTTTTCTGAAGTCGCCTAGTATAACGAGTCCGGCGGCTTTGCTGTGGTCGCCCGACAGGGCGCTGGGGTAGACTTCCAGCCCTTGTCCCGCGGCCCAGTGATGTTTCCAAGATGCTCGAACAGTACGTCAAGAAGATCCTCACCTCGCGCGTCTACGACGTCGCCGTCGAAACCCCGCTGCACAACGCCGGCCAACTGAGCAAGCGCCTGGGCAACCAGGTCCTGCTCAAGCGCGAGGACCTGCAGCCGGTGTTCTCCTTCAAGATCCGCGGGGCGTACAACAAGCTGGCGCAACTGAGCGCCGAAGAGCTGGCGCGTGGCGTGGTCACCGCCTCTGCCGGCAACCACGCCCAGGGCGTGGCCCTGGCTGCGCGGGAGCTGGGCATCAAGGCCACCATCGTGATGCCCAAGACCACGCCGGAGATCAAGGTCGAGGGGGTGCGCTCGCGTGGCGGCAAGGTGGTGCTGCACGGCGACTCCTTCCCCGAGGCGCTGGCCTATTCGCTGAAGCTGGTCGAAGAGAAGGGCTTCGTCTACATCCACCCCTACGACGATCCCCACACCATCGCCGGGCAGGGCACCGTGGCGATGGAGATCCTGCGCCAGCACCCGGGCCGCCTGGACGCGATCTTCGTGCCGGTCGGTGGTGGCGGGCTGATTGCCGGCATTGCGGCCTATGTGAAGTACCTGCGCCCCGAGATCAAGGTGATCGGCGTCGAGCCTGACGATTCCAATTGCCTGCAGGCCGCGATGGCTGCGGGCGAGCGTGTGGTGCTGCCGCAGGTGGGGCTGTTCGCCGACGGTGTCGCGGTGGCGCAGATCGGTCAGCACACCTTCGATATCTGCAAGGATCATGTCGATGAGGTGATCACCGTCAGTACCGATGAGATCTGCGCAGCGATCAAGGATATCTACGACGATACCCGCTCGATCACCGAACCTGCCGGCGCCCTTGGCGTGGCGGGCATCAAGAAGTACGTCGAGTTGACCGGCGTCTCGGGGCAAACGCTGGTGGCCATCGACTCCGGTGCCAACGTCAATTTCGATCGTCTGCGTCACGTTGCCGAGCGCGCCGAACTGGGTGAGAAGCGCGAGGCGATCATCGCCGTGACCATCCCGGAGCGTCCGGGCAGCTTCAAGGCGTTCTGCGAGGCTATCGGCAAGCGTCAGATCACTGAGTTCAACTACCGGTACCACGCCGACAAAGAGGCGCACATCTTCGTCGGCGTGCAGACCCATCCAGAGACCGACCCGCGCGCCGCCCTGGTTCAGCACCTGACCGAGCAGGGCTTCCCGGTAACCGACCTGACCGACAACGAACTGGCCAAGCTGCATATCCGTCACATGGTCGGTGGCCACTCGGCGGCGGCCAGCGATGAGCTGGTGCTGCGTTTCGAGTTCCCTGAGCGTCCGGGGGCGCTGTTCAACTTCCTCAACAAGCTGGGCGGGCGCTGGAACATCTCGATGTTCCACTACCGCAACCACGGTGCCGCCGATGGTCGCGTGGTGGCCGGGTTGCAGGTGCCGGAAGACGAGCGCCACCTGGTGCCCGAGGCGCTGGCCAAGATCGGTTATCCATACTGGGATGAAACCGACAACCCGGCGTACAAGCTGTTCCTGGGTTGAGCGGCTACGCTTGGCATGAATGGCAACACCGAACTTGCAGAAGCGGGCTTGTCCCGCGGTGAGGCCGAAAAAAGTCTTTCGAGGACCCGCACGCGATGGAACACCTGACCACCCTCAAGACCCTGCACATCCTCGCCACCGTACTGTTGATCCTCGGTGCGCTGGGTCTGGCGATCTGGACCTTGCGTGCCCGCCGGCAGGGTGATGCCGAGGCCTACGCCAAACTGCTGCGTCGGCCGCTGGTGTTCGTCTGGCTGGTGATGGGGCTGTGCCTGCTGAGCATGCCGTTCACCGGCTGGTGGCTGGTGCACCTGGTAGGCTGGCCGTTGGGCCAGACCTGGGTGCTGGCCTCCAGCATCCTCTATACCCTGGGCGCTTTCGCCGTGTGGTGGCTGCTGGTGCGGCTGAACCGCCTGCGCAAGGCCGAGCCTGCCGGGCTGCGCCTGACCCTGGCGCTGGCGTTGTTCAGTGGGGTGTGCTTCCTGTCGATTGCAGGATTGATGGGGGCCAAGCCGGTCTGATGCGTCTGCGGGGCCCTTTTCACGGGTGGAACCAGGAAAGGGCCCCGCGATCTCAATCGCGCAACGAAATCACCGGCCATCCGCGCCGCTCGGCCTCTTCACGCAGTTTTGGATCCGGGTCCACCGCCACCGGGTGCGTCACCTGCTCCAGCAACGGCAGATCATTCAGCGAATCGCTGTAGAAGTAGCTGTCTTGCAGATCGTAGCCGTTCTCCAGCATCCAGCGCTTCAGGCGCGTCACCTTGCCTTCACGGAAACACGGTATATCGGTGCTACGCCCGGTATAGCGCTCGCCATCACGCTCGCATTCGGTGGCCAGCAGGGTGCGCACGCCCAGGCGGCGGGCGATGGGCGCAGTGACAAAGCGGTTGGTGGCGGTGATGATCACCAGCTTGTCGCCAGCCTCGCGGTGCTGCTGCAGCAGGGCGAGGGCTTTGGGCAGGATGATCGGCTCGATGCAGTCGCGCATGAATTCGCGGTGCCATTGGTCGAGCTGGGCAGGTTCGGTGGCGGCGAAGATCTCCATCGAGAACGCCAGGTAGGCCTGCAGGTCCAGGGTGCCGTTGAGGTAATCCTGATAGAAGGCGTCGTTGCGTTGCTTGTAGGCGATGGGGTCGAGGATGCCCCGTTCACACAGGTAGTCACCCCAGGCGTGATCGCTGTCACCGCCGAGGAGGGTATTGTCCAGGTCGAATAAAGCCAGGCGCATGGGTTTTCTCGCAGAAGCCTCCGGGAAGAAGTCCCGCAGAATACGGAGTTTTCACCTCGCTGCACATAAGCTATGGCGGGTGCGTTGCTGCGCTCGCAAGCTTTGTGGAACAATGCGGTGACATGCGTTTTCGAGGTTGCTGCCGTGATCGACCCGGATGGTTTTCGCCCCAATGTCGGGATCATTCTCACGAATGATGCCGGGCAGGTGCTATGGGCTCGGCGGATCAACCAGGATGCCTGGCAGTTTCCACAGGGTGGTATCAACCCTGACGAAACCCCAGAGGATGCCCTGTACCGCGAGCTGAACGAAGAAGTTGGCCTGGAACGCGAGGATGTGGAAATTCTTGCCTGCACTCGAGGCTGGTTGCGTTATCGTTTACCCCAGCGCCTGGTCCGTACGCACAGCCAGCCGCTGTGCATCGGCCAGAAGCAGAAGTGGTTCCTGCTGCGGCTGGTGAGCAACGAACAGCGGGTGCGGATGGACCTGACCGGAAAACCGGAATTCGATGGCTGGCGCTGGGTCAGCTACTGGTATCCGCTGGGTCAGGTGGTGACATTCAAGCGCGAGGTGTATCGCCGCGCCCTGAAAGAGCTAGCCCCGCGCCTGTTGACGCGCGACTGACGACGGAGTCCGACCCCGAGCCATGCTCAATACGCTGCGCAAGATCGTCCAGGAAGTGAACTCCGCCAAAGATCTCAAGACGGCGTTGGGTATCATTGTCTTGCGCGTCAAGGAGGCCATGGGCAGCCAGGTATGCTCGGTCTACCTGCTCGACCCGGAAACCAACCGTTTCGTGCTGATGGCCACCGAAGGCCTGAACAAGCGCTCGATCGGCAAGGTCAGCATGGCCCCGAACGAAGGCCTGGTCGGCCTGGTCGGCACCCGTGAAGAGCCGCTGAACCTCGAGAACGCTGCGGATCACCCGCGCTATCGCTACTTCGCCGAAACCGGCGAGGAACGCTTCGCCTCCTTCCTTGGTGCCCCCATCATCCACCACCGTCGCGTGGTCGGGGTACTGGTCATCCAGCAGAAGGAGCGGCGCCAGTTCGATGAAGGCGAAGAAGCCTTCCTCGTGACCATGAGCGCCCAGCTCGCCGGGGTTATCGCCCACGCCGAGGCTACCGGCTCGATACGCGGCCTGGGCCGCCAGGGCAAGGGTATCCAGGAGGCACGCTTCGTTGGCGTGCCGGGCTCGCCAGGCGCTGCCGTCGGCCGCGCGGTGGTCATGCTGCCCCCCGCTGACCTCGAAGTGGTTCCGGACAAGACCGTCGAAGACATCGACGGCGAACTCAAGCTCTTCAACAACGCCCTCGAAGGGGTGCGCGCCGACATGCGCAAGCTGTCGGCGAAGCTTGCGACCCAGCTGCGCCCCGAAGAGCGTGCGCTGTTCGATGTGTACCTGATGATGCTCGAGGATGCCGCCCTGGGTGGCGAAGTGGCCGAGGTCATCAAGACTGGCCAGTGGGCCCAGGGCGCGCTGCGCCAGGTGGTCGGCGAGCACGTCAGCCGCTTCGAGCTGATGGATGACGATTACCTGCGCGAGCGCGCCTCGGACGTCAAGGACCTCGGTCGCCGCCTGCTGGCCTACCTGCAGGAGGCCCGCTCGCAGACGCTGGTCTACCCCGACAACACCATTCTGGTCAGCGAGGAGCTGACCCCGGCGATGCTCGGCGAAGTGCCGGAAGGCAAGCTGGTCGGCCTGGTGTCGGTATTGGGCTCGGGCAACTCCCACGTGGCGATCCTGGCGCGAGCCATGGGTATCCCGACGGTGATGGGCCTGGTCGACCTGCCGTATTCGAAGGTCGATGGCATCGAGATGATTCTCGACGGCTACAAGGGCGAGGCCTATACCAACCCCAGCGACGTACTGCGCAAGCAGTACAGCGACGTGGTCGAGGAAGAGCGCCAGTTGGCCCAGGGGCTCGATGCCCTGCGCGAGCTGCCGTGCGTCACCCCCGATGGCCACCGCATGCCGCTGTGGGTCAACACCGGCCTGCTCGCCGACGTGGCCCGGGCCCAGCAGCGTGGCGCCGAGGGCGTGGGCCTGTACCGCACCGAAGTGCCGTTCATGATCAACCAGCGCTTCCCCAGCGAAAAGGAACAGCTGGCGATCTACCGCGAGCAGTTGGCGGCCTTCCATCCGCTGCCGGTGACCATGCGCACGCTGGACATCGGCGGTGACAAGGCGCTGTCCTACTTCCCGATCAAGGAAGAAAACCCCTTCCTCGGCTGGCGCGGTATTCGCGTCACCCTCGACCACCCGGAAATCTTCCTGGTGCAGACCCGCGCCATGCTCAAGGCCAGCGAGGGGCTGAACAACCTGCGTATCCTGCTGCCGATGATCTCCGGCATCCACGAGCTGGAAGAGGCGTTGCACCTGATCCACCGCGCCTGGGGCGAAGTGCGTGACGAAGGCACCGACGTGCCGATGCCCCCGGTTGGCGTGATGGTGGAGATTCCGGCGGCCGTTTACCAGACCAAGGAACTGGCCCGTCAGGTCGACTTCCTCTCGGTCGGCTCCAACGACCTCACGCAGTACCTGCTGGCGGTCGATCGCAACAACCCGCGGGTCGCCGATCTGTACGACTACCTCCATCCGGCGGTGCTGCAAGCCTTGCAGACCGTAGTGCGCGACGCCCACGCCGAAGGCAAGCCGGTGAGTATTTGCGGCGAGATGGCTGGTGATCCGGCAGCGGCGATCCTGCTCATGGCCATGGGCTTCGACAGCCTGTCGATGAACGCCACCAACCTGCCGAAGGTGAAGTGGATGCTGCGTCAGATCAACATGAGCAAGGCCCGTGAGCTCCTGACCGAGGCCATGACCCATGACAACCCGCAGGTTATCCACAGCTCGCTGCAACTGGCGCTGAAGAACCTTGGGCTGGCGCGGATGATCGGGCCGAACAAGAGCCTTTGATCGTTCACAGGCCTCTTCGCGGACGTGCCCGCGAATAGGCCTGAAAAGTCATACGAGGTTCAGTTCCACTTCCCCCAGATGCCCACCAAAGGGCCCGAAACTGCGCTCGATCATCCGCCTTCTGCCCTGATCATCCACGATCAGCACGGTACTCGCCCGTGTCCCGTAATTCTGGCTGGCAATGAACACGCTCGACAGCAGCCGCTCGGTCGCCAACCCTACGCCGGTCTCCGGCAACTCAGCGTCCTGTGCTGGCGCAGCATCGGCCAGCAGCGCCAGTAGCTGCTGCGGGTCTGCCGATTCGAGCACCTCGCCCAGCGCCGAGCGCGCTTTCACCAGTTTCGGCCACGGCGTGTCCAGCCCGGCGTTGGATAGCCCGTAAATGCCAGGTGGTAGAAGTCGTGGCGCCGGGTCTCGGGCGTGCAGATAGCCCAGCCGCTCGCCATCGCCCACCAGCAGGTTGAACCCCGAGTACTGCGCACTGCGGCTGGCGACCTGATCCAGATACGCTTCCACGCCCAGTTCGCCCTGCAGGAAGGCGGCCACCAGTTCCCCGCGCGAACGCGGCCCGAGCGGCTGGCGAGGGTCGCGGATATTGGTCAGCGCCGCGAAGCGCCCGCCGGGGCCTATGCCCAGCCAGCTGCCACCGGCTTCGAGGTCGCGCCCGGCATGCACGCCCGGGGCATCCTCCCAGGTGGCCAGCGCCTGGGTGGGGCGGGCGTAGAACTCGTCGCGGTTGGCCGCGACGATCAGCGGCAGGGCGTGCCCCGGCCGCCAGGCGAATACGATCAGGCACATGGGTTGGCCTCAGTGTTTTGTGCCACTCTAACCACAGTCTGGTTGCACTGCCATCACCTGACACAGAGTTCACTAGAGGCGCAGCCCCGGCTTCCGTTACCATGCCGGATCGTATTCACAGGGTCTGCGAATGGAATTCGTGCTCTATCTGCTGTTGGGCGCTTGCGCCGGCGTACTGGCCGGGCTCTTTGGCGTGGGCGGCGGCATCATCATCGTGCCGGTGCTGGTATTCAGCTTCACCCTGCAGGGCTTCGATGCCTCGATCCTCACGCACCTGGCGGTCGGGACTTCGCTGGCGACCATCGTCTTCACCTCGATCAACGCCGTGCTGGAACACCACCGCAAGGGGGCCGTACAGTGGCCGGTGTTCCTGTGGATGACCGTTGGCATCCTCATCGGCGCGGGCATTGGCGCCAAGACCGCTTCGTTGATCCAGGGGCCGATGCTGCAGAAGATCATCGGCGTGTTCGCCCTGCTGGTATCGCTGCAGATGGCCCTTGACCTCAGGCCCAAGGCCAGCCGTGGCATCCCCGGCAAGCCTGGGTTGATCGCTGCCGGTGGGGTGATCGGCTGGGCCTCGGCGATCTTCGGTATTGGCGGCGGCTCGCTCACGGTACCTTTTCTCACCTGGCGCAGCCTGCCCATGCAGAAGGCCGTGGCCACCTCGTCGGCCTGCGGCTTGCCTATCGCCCTGGCCAGTGCCCTGAGTTTCATGATCCTGGGCTGGAACGAAACTCACCTGCCCGCGCACAGTCTGGGCTATGTCTATCTCCCCGCGCTGGTCGGCATTGCCGTCACCAGCATGTTTTTCGCCCGCTTCGGCGCGCGTCTGGCGCACAAGCTGTCGCCGCGCCTGCTCAAGCGCCTGTTTGCCGCGCTGCTGTTCTGCGTCGGCCTCAGCTTTTTGATCTAGAGGAACCACCATGCTGCCTTACCCGCAGATCGACCCCGTGGCCGTGGCCCTCGGGCCGCTGAAAATCCACTGGTACGGCTTGATGTACCTGATCGGCATCGGCGGTGCCTGGCTGCTCGCCTCGCGCCGGTTGAATCGCTTCGACCCGACCTGGAACCGCGAGAAGCTCTCCGACCTGGTGTTCTGGCTGTCGATGGGCGTGATCGTCGGCGGGCGCTTGGGTTACGTGCTGTTCTACGACCTGCACCAGTACCTGGCCAACCCGACGCTGATCTTCGAAGTGTGGAAAGGCGGCATGTCGTTCCACGGCGGTTTCATCGGCGTGATGCTGGCGGCACTGTGGTTCGGCAAGCGCAACAACAAGTCGTTCTTCGAGCTGATGGACTTCGTCGCGCCGCTGGTGCCGATCGGCCTGGGTGCCGGGCGTATCGGCAACTTCATCAATGCCGAGCTGTGGGGCAAGCCGACCGACGTGCCATGGGCGATGATCTTCCCGCCGTTCAGCGATCCGGCGCAGTTGCCCCGTCACCCTTCGCAGCTGTACCAGTTCGCACTGGAGGGTGTGGCGCTG
The DNA here is from genome assembly GCF_009650575.1 of Pseudomonas sp. MNR3A. Classification (NCBI taxonomy): domain Bacteria; kingdom Pseudomonadati; phylum Pseudomonadota; class Gammaproteobacteria; order Pseudomonadales; family Pseudomonadaceae; genus Pseudomonas; species Pseudomonas sp. MNR3A. The sequence continues at coordinate 83,828 of NZ_VZZS01000036.1, forward strand.
TTCCTGATCCTCTGGCTGTTCTCGCGCAAACCACGCCCGACCATGGCGGTTTCCGGCATGTTCGCGCTGTTCTACGGGATCTTCCGCTTCATCGTCGAGTTCGTCCGCGTGCCGGACGCACAGCTGGGTTACCTGGCGTGGGGCTGGCTGACCATGGGTCAGATTCTCTGCATACCGATGATCGTCGCTGGCCTCGCCTTGATCTGGTGGGCTTATAATCGCAAACCCACGGCGACACCCGCCCACTGATAATTCCACGGCAGGGGCGATCCCCCTGCCGTGCTTGCCACAGGTAGGCCATGAAACAGTATCTAGACCTGGTTCGCGACGTCATCGAGAACGGCACGCTGCAGGGCAACCGCACCGGTATCCGCACCATCAGCCTGCCGGGCGCCATGTTGCGCTTCGACCTGCAGAAGGGTTTTCCGGCCATCACCACGCGCAAGCTGGCGTTCAAGTCGGCGATCGGCGAGATGGTCGGTTTCTTGCGCGGCGTGAAGAATGCCGGCGAGTTTCGCGACCTTGGCTGCAAGGTCTGGGACCAGAACGCCAACGAGAACGCCCAATGGCTGGCCAACCCCTTCCGCCAGGGCCATGACGACCTCGGCGAGATCTACGGTGTGCAATGGCGCCAGTGGCCAGGCTACAAGCGCATCCCGCTGAGCAACCCGGCCGCCATTGAAATGGCGGAAAAAGCCGGTTTCCGCCAGATCGCCAAGGACGAGGAAGACGGCCAGGCATTCGTCATCCTCTACAAAGCCATCGACCAGGTGCGCCAGTGCCTGGACACCATCGCCAACGACCCGGGCAGCCGACGCATCCTGTTCCACGGCTGGAATTGCGCCCAGCTCGACGAGATGGCGCTGCCGCCCTGCCACCTGCTGTACCAGTTCCACCCCAATGTCGAGACGAAGGAAATCTCCCTCACGCTCTACATTCGCTCCAACGACCTGGGCCTGGGCACGCCGTTCAACCTCACCGAAGGTGCGGCGCTGCTGTCGCTGTTCGGGCGCCTGACCGGCTACACCCCGCGCTGGTTCACCTACTTCATCGGCGATGCCCATGTGTACGAGAACCATCTGGACATGCTCAACGAGCAGCTCAAGCGCGAGCCGCTGGAGGCGCCGAAGCTGGTGATCAGCGACCGTGTGCCGGCGTTTGCCGAGACCGGTGTGTATGAGCCTGAGTGGCTGGAAAAGATCGAGCCGAGTGATTTCTGGCTGGAAGGGTATGAGCATCATGCGCCTATGACGGCGCCGATGGCGGTCTGACTCAGAACCGCGTCGTTCTTTTCGCGGGCAAGTTGGAGCGCCGAACCGACGCTCCGACTTGCCCGCGAAGGTCTTTACCGGCCTCAATGCCCGTGGCTACGCCCCACATGCGAATGCTCGGTCTCCGGCACCGACACCGCGCCATTGACCTCCAACTGCTGCAAAATCGCGCACTCATCCCCCTGCGCATTGCACTGCCTGCGTAACTCCACCAGCTGCGTCTGCAGCGCCATCAAGCCGTCGATCCTCGCCTGTACATGCTCGATATGCTCGTCGATCAGCGCATTGACGCTGCCGCACGCACCTTCGGGGGTATCGCGCAGACGCAGCAGGCTGCGGATTTCGTCGAGTGTCATGTCCAGGGTTCGGCAGTTGCGAATGAAGGTCAGACGCTCCACATGGGCCTGGGTGTACAGGCGGTAGTTGCCGTCGGTGCGGGCGGGTTCGGGCAGCAATTGCTCGCGCTCGTAGTAGCGGATGGTTTCCACGGCGCAGTCGGTGGCCTTGGCCAGTTCTCCGATCTTCATGACGAAATCTCCTGGGATCGCTTGACCCTATAGTGGCTACAGGGTGTTCACTTGGCAACAACCCCCCGTCAGTGGGCACTCTCTATCAGGGCGAACCTATGAACCAGCCTGTCAGTCACGACCACAAGCACGATCATGATCATGGCCACGATCACGGCCATGATCATGGCGCCAAGTCTTCCTGCCACGACACCCAGGCCCATAGCTGCTGTGCCAGCAAAGCGGCGCCGGCCTTCGTGCAGCTGACCGAAAAGGCCAGTGACCAGGCGCGTCTCAGCCGTTTTCGCATCGAAGCGATGGACTGCCCGACCGAGCAGACCCTGATCCAGGACAAGCTGGGAAAGCTCGCTGGTATCGAGCAGCTGGAATTCAACCTGATCAACCGCATTCTCGGCGTGCGCCACACTCTCGACGGCACCGCGCAGATCGAGCGCGCCATCGACAGCCTTGGCATGAAGGCCGAGCCGCTGGCTGCAGACGATGATGGCAGTGCCAATGCCCCTGCCGCCCGCAAGACCCGGTGGTGGCCCTTGGCGTTGTCGGGTCTTGCGGCGATTGGCGCCGAAATCGTGCACTTCTCCGCGCTGGCGCCGGAGTGGGTGGTGGCCCTGCTGGCACTGGCCGCCATCCTCGGCTGCGGTCTGGGCACCTACAAGAAGGGCTGGATTGCGCTCAAGAACCGTAACCTGAACATCAACGCACTGATGAGCATCGCCGTGACCGGTGCCGTGCTGATCGGCCAGTGGCCGGAAGCGGCGATGGTCATGGTGTTGTTCACCATCGCCGAACTGATCGAGGCGCGCTCGCTGGACCGTGCGCGCAACGCCATCAGCGGCCTGATGCAGCTGACGCCAGACATGGCCACCGTGCAGCAGGCGGATGGCCAGTGGCGCGAGGTCGAGGTGCGCGAGGTGGCCATCGGTGCGCGAGTGCGGGTGCGCCCGGGCGAGCGTATCGGCCTGGATGGCGAGGTCGTCAGCGGGCAATCGAGCGTCGATCAGGCGCCGATCACCGGCGAAAGCCTGCCTGTCGAGAAGGCGCTGGGCGACAAGCTCTTCGCAGGCACCATCAACCAGGCCGGTGCGCTTGAGTACCGCGTCACCGCCGCAGCCGGGCAATCGACCCTGGCGCGCATCATCAAGGCAGTGGAAGAAGCGCAAGGCGCACGAGCACCGACCCAGCGCTTCGTCGACCAGTTCTCCCGCATCTACACCCCCGCCGTGTTCGCCGTGGCCCTGGCCGTGGCGATCATCCCGCCGCTGTTCATGGCCGGTGCCTGGTTCGACTGGGTCTACCGCGCCCTGGTGCTGCTGGTGGTGGCCTGCCCATGTGCGCTGGTGATCTCGACCCCGGTGACCATCGTCAGCGGCCTTGCCGCCGCGGCGCGCAAGGGCATCCTGATCAAGGGTGGTGTCTATCTCGAGGGCGGGCGCAAGCTGGACTTCCTGGCCCTGGACAAGACCGGCACCATCACCCACGGCAAGCCGGTGCAAACCGACTTCAAGGTACTCGAGCCGTTGCTCGAAGGTCGGGCCCAGGCGCTGGCTGCAAGCCTCGGCGAGCGTTCCGACCATCCGGTATCGCGTGCAATCGCCCAACATGCCCTGGAGCAGGGCATTGCCCTCGCAGAGGTAGCGGAGTTTGCAGCACTGGCCGGGCGCGGGGTGCGCGGCGAGATCGACGGTCAGGCCTATCACCTGGGCAACCATCGTCTGGTCGAGGAGCTGGGCCTGTGCTCGCCGGAACTCGAGGCCGAGCTCGATGTGCTTGAGCGCCAGGGCAAGACCGTGGTGTTGCTGCTCGATCGCTCCGGCCCGCTGGCGCTGTTCGCCGTGGCCGATACCGTGAAGGACAGCAGTCGCCAGGCCATCGCCGAGCTGCATGAGCTGGGGATCAAGACCGTCATGCTGACCGGCGACAACCCGCACACCGCCCAGGCCATCGCCGCTCAGGTGGGTATCGATCGTGCCGAGGGCAACCTGCTGCCTGCCGACAAGCTCAAGACCATCGAAGATCTCTACGCTCAAGGCCACCGCGTGGGCATGGTCGGTGACGGCATCAACGACGCGCCGGCCCTGGCCCGCGCCGAGATTGGCTTCGCCATGGCGGCGGCCGGCACCGATACCGCCATCGAAACTGCCGATGTGGCGCTGATGGACGACGACTTGCGCAAAATCCCGGCGTTCGTCAGGCTGTCGCGCCAGAGCGCTACGATTCTCATCCAGAACATTGTCCTGGCACTGGGGGTCAAGGCGATATTCCTGGCCATCACCTTTGCCGGCATGGCCACCCTGTGGATGGCGGTGTTCGCCGATATGGGCGTGAGTTTGCTGGTGGTGTTCAACGGCTTGCGCCTGTTGCGCAAATAACGAGGTGCCATGCTCGGTTCGGAGCTCAAAGCCTTCTACATGGTGGCCCGCCTGGGCAGCATCACGCTGGCGGCGAAGAAGCTTGGGCTCAGCCAGCCCACGGTGACCACGCAGATCCGCAACCTGGAGAGCCAGTACGCGGTCGAGCTGTTCTATCGGGGCGGCCGACGCCTGGTGCTGAGCGAGGAGGGCGCCAGGCTCCTGCCGCGGGTCAAGGCCTTGTTGCAGCAGGAAGCGGACATCGAGTTCGAACTGCGCAACAGCGGCCAGGCCCAGGGCAGCCTGCGTGTCGCCGCTACCGCGCCGTATTACATTCTCGACCTGGTGAAGGTGTTCCGTGAACGCCTGCCTCAGGTCGAGGTGGCGGTGGAGATCGGCAACTCGCAACAGGTGCTGGAGATGCTCGAGGAGTACCGGGTGGATATCGCCGGCTCGTCGCAGTTGGTCGAGGATGCGCGCCTGGTGCACCGGGTGCTGGGCAGCGATCCGCTGGTCGTGGCTGTGCACCGTAGCCATCCCCTGGCGCAGCGCCAGGCGGTGGGCATCGAAGCCCTCTGCGGGCATTGCCTGTTGATGCGCGAGCCGGGTTCGACCACGCGCAAGCTGACCGAGCAGATGATGCAGGAGGCCGGGGTGAAGGCTGGTGCGCTGCTGGAAATCGGCAGCCGCGAGTCGATCCGCGAAGCGGTGCTGCGCAATATCGGCATCAGTGTCATTGCCCGCCATGAAGTGCCGCTGACCCCGGAGCTGCGGGTGCTGGCGCTGGAGGGTGCGCCGCTGATGCACGAGTACCTGTATTGCCTGAAGGAGCGGCGCCAGGCGCGCTTGCCGGCGGCGTTTCTCGGGGTGGCGCAGGAAGTGGCGGGGGCTCGGTTCTAGATTTCCTGTGGCTTGCCCGCGAAACAGACACCGCGGTGCCATGTCCGTGTTCCCAGGCTCTCAACCAAAATCCGCCAATGCCACTATCACCCACTTTGCCCTGATCGCCACAGAACCTTCGCACAGCCTTCCTAGCATGGCCCTCATCTCTTCGATGAGGCCCAGCCATGAACCACGCAACCCCGGGCGCACACATGAACGTGCGCGGTATCCACAAGCGTTTCGGCGTGTTCACCGCGCTGAACGACGTGTCCCTGGACATCGCCGCTGGCGAGCTGGTCTGCCTGCTCGGCCCCTCCGGCTGCGGCAAGACCACCCTGCTGCGCTGTATCGCCGGCCTCGAACGCCAGGACCGGGGCTCGCTGTACATCGGTGAGCGGGATATCTCCGAGCTGCCGCCCCAGGCCCGTGATTACGGCATCCTGTTCCAGTCCTATGCCCTGTTCCCCAACCTCACCGTCGAGGCCAATATCGCCTATGGCCTGACGGGCGGCAGCCGCGAGCAGTCGCGTCAGCGGGTCGCCGAAATGCTCGAGTTGGTTGGCCTGGCCGGTAGCGAAAAGAAATATCCCAGCCAGCTCTCCGGTGGCCAGCAACAGCGCGTTGCCCTGGCTCGTGCCTTGGCGCCATCGCCATCGGTGCTGTTGCTCGACGAGCCGATGTCGGCGCTGGATGCGCGGGTGCGCGAGCACTTGTGTACCGAGCTGCGCCAACTGCAGCGCAAGCTGGGCATCACCACCTTGATGGTTACCCACAATCAGGACGAGGCCATGCTGATGGCCGACCGCATCGCGGTGATGAACAACGGGCAGGTCGAGCAGTACGCCTCCCCGCAGGATATCTACGACCGGCCTGCCACACCGTTCGTTGCCGAGTTCGTCGGCCAGGGCAACTGGCTGCCGTTCCAGCGCCATGACGACAGCCACGCCCAGGTGGGCAGCATGAGCATGCGCCTGGCGCCGGGGGCGGTGAGTGCGCGCAGTGGCCGGCTGTTCTGCCGTCCGGAGGCGATCACGGTCAACCCGGTGGTGCACGAGGAGAACCTGTTCCCGGCCAAGGTGCGTGAGCTCACCTTTCTCGGCAACCGCTGCCGCATGAGCTTCGAGCTCAAGGCCTTGCCGGGGCACGCGTTGCTCGCGGAGCTGGCGCCCGAAGCCATGCCGCGCCTGGGCTCGCAGGATATCTGGGTGGCCCTGCCACCGCAGAGCCTGCAGGTGTTCGCCTGAGATGGCCGCGTCCATGAGCGTATCGCTGAGCGCCGCCAAGGCCGCACCACGCAGTGGCGTCGCCCTGGGTGATCGATTGTTCGTCGTCGGCGGCAAGAGCCTGCTGTTGCTTCTGCTGTTGCTGGCCGTGCTGATGCCGCTGCTGGCCATCTTCTGGCGTGGTTTCAGCGGCGAGGCGGGCCAGGGCGGTGGCCTGCAGGCGGCCGCCGAGCTGTTTGCCAGCGACAACTTTCGCTGGCTGCTCGGCAACAGCCTGGCGGTGGCCTTCAGCGTAGCGCTGATCGTCGTGCCACTGGCCTACTTGTTCGCCTATGCCCTGCAACGCACGCTGATTCCGGCCAAGGGCCTATGGCGCGGGATTTCACTGCTGCCGCTACTGGCGCCGTCGATGCTGCCGGCCATTGCGCTGGTCTACCTGTTCGGTAACCAGGGCCTGCTGCGCGGGCTGCTGAGCGACAACATCTACGGGTTCTGGGGGATCGTGCTTGGCGAAGCGATCTACACCTTCCCGCATGCCTTGATGATCCTGCTGTCAGCGCTGTCGCTGGCCGATGCACGGCTGTTCGACGCAGCCTCGAGCATGGGCGCCGGACCATGGCGGGCGTTTCGCAGCATCACCTGGCCGGCCACGCGCCAGGCGGTGTTCGCCGCGTTCTGCCTGGTGTTCACCCTGACCATTACTGACTTTGGCGTGCCGGTGGTGGTCGGTGGCGACTATCAGGTACTGGCGCTGGAGGCCTACAAGGCGGTGGTCGGCCAGCAGCAGTTCGGCCGTGGCGCCCTGATCGGCATGGTCCTGCTGGTGCCGGCGCTGCTCAGCTTCAGCGTCGATGCCTGGCTGCGCCGCCGCCAGGGCGAGGCGATGAGCGGGCGCGCGCAGGTATTCGAGCCCCAGCCTTCGCGTCGTCGCGATGCCTGCTTCCTGGCCATCGTGGTGCTGGTCTGCGCGGCGCTGCTGGGTGTGATCGGCATGGCGGTGTATTCGTCGCTGGTGACCTTCTGGCCCTATAACCTGACGCTTTCGTTCAAGCACTACCTGTTCGACGAGACCGCCGGTGGCGGCTGGCTGGCCTACCGCAACAGCGTGACCATGGCCCTGTGCTGCGCCGTGATCGGCAGTGTGGTGATCTTCACCGGCACCTACCTGATGGAGAAAACCCAAGGCCAGCGCCTGCTCAACCAAGCCTTGCGCCTGCTCAGCTTCGTGCCGATGGCGGTGCCAGGGCTCGTCCTGGGCCTGGGCTACGTGTTCTTCTTCAACCTCGCCGGTAACCCGTTGCATGTCTTCTACGGCAGCATGGCGCTGCTGGTGGTATGCACCATCGCCCACTACCTGACCACCGCCCAGATGACCGCAAGCACTGCGCTGCGCCAGCTCGATGGTGAGTTCGAGGCGGCTGCGCTGTCGCTCAAGGCGCCGCTGCACCGGCATTACCTGCGCGTCACCGTACCGATCTGCCTGCCTGCACTGCTGGATATCGTGCGCTACCTGTTCGTTTCCGGGATGACCACGGTGTCGGCAGCGATCTTCCTCTACAGCCCCGACACGATCCTGGCCGCCGTCGCCGTGCTGAACATGGACGATGCCGGCAACGTTGGCGGTGCTGCGGCGATGTCCACCCTGATCCTGCTCACCAGTGCCACGGCCTCGCTGCTGCTGGCGGGGGCTTCACGCGGCCTGTTGCGCCGTTCCCAGGCCTGGCGCCAGCGCGCGCCCAAATCCTGATCCGACTGTCCACCTCAAAGGAGCTGCCTCATGTTCAAGCCACTGGCCCTTGTTGCTGCCGTATCTGCCGTGTTCAGCCTGCAGGTCTCGGCGGCCGACACCCAGCTGACCGTCTACACCGCCCTGGAAGCCGAGCAGCTCAAGAGCTACAAGCAGGCCTTCGAGAAGGCCAACCCGGATATCGAGATCAAATGGGTGCGTGACTCCACCGGCATCATCACCGCCAAGCTGCTGGCCGAGAAGGATCGCCCGCAGGCTGACGCGGTGTGGGGCCTGGCGGCTTCGAGCCTGGCCATTCTCGATCAGAACGGCATGCTTGATGCCTACGCGCCGAAAGACCTGGGCAAGATCGCACCCAATTACCGCGACGCCGCCAACCCGCCAGCCTGGGTGGGGATGGACGTGTGGGCCGCGACGATCTGCTTCAACACCATCGAGGCCGAGAAGCAGGGCCTGAGCAAGCCCGTGAGTTGGCAGGACCTGACCAAGCCTGAGTACAAGGGCAAGATCGTCATGCCCAACCCGGCCTCCTCCGGCACCGGCTTCCTCGATGTCAGCGCCTGGCTGCAGACGTTCGGCGAACCGCAGGGCTGGGCCTACATGGATGCCCTGCACCAGAACATCGGCCAGTACGTTCATTCCGGCTCCAAGCCCTGCAAGTTGGCGGCGGCGGGCGAGTTCCCGATCGGCATCTCGTTCGAGTACCCGGCCGTACAGCTCAAGCGCCAGGGCGCGCCGCTGGACATCGTGCTGCCCAAGGAAGGGCTCGGCTGGGAAATCGAGGCCACCGCGGTGATCAAGGGCACGCCTAAGGCCGATGCCGCGCGACGCCTGGCCGATTTCTCGGCGAGCCCTGCGGCCATGGAGCTGTACAAGGAGAACTTCGCCGTACTCGCCGCGCCTGGGATTGCCAAGCCGCAGACAGAGCTGCCTGCCGACTACGAGCAACGCCTGATCAAGAACGACTTTGCCTGGGCGTCGAAGCACCGCGACCAGATCCTGGCCGAGTGGCGCAAGCGCTACGACGGCAAGTCGGAGAAGGCGGCGCAGTAAGTCGAACGACATTCAGCAGGTCTATCCTCACCACACCAGGACCCTACCGCGATGCCGACCCCAGCCCAGATCATCGACAACACCTTCGCCTTGTATGAACGCCACGGCGCCGACGACTACATCGGCGAAGCCATCACCCAGGTCGAGCACATGTCCCAGGCTGCGCAACTGGCCATGGCCGAGGGCTTCGACGACGAGGTGGTGCTCGCTGCGTTCTTCCACGATATCGGCCACCTGTGCGGCGGCGACGCCAGCATGGGCGGTTATGGTGTGGCCAGCCATGAGCGTATCGGCGCCGAGTACCTGCGCCGTTGCGGCTTCGGTGAGCGCATGGCGCGATTGGTGGAGTTCCACGTGGAGGCCAAGCGCTACCTGACCTTGCGCAAGCCGGGATACTACGAACGGCTGAGCGAGGCGAGTCGGCGCACCTTGGGTTACCAGGGGGGCGTGATGAGCGATGCCGAGGCCGATGCCTTCGAGCGTGATCCGCTGTTTGCGGTGAGCCTGCGCATGCGTGAGTGGGATGAGATGGCCAAGGAAGTCGGGATGCCGGTGCTGGATATGGCGGTGCTGAAGGCGAAGGCGTTGGCCTTGATCTGAGATTGGTGCACTCGTTAGCGCGTAGGAGCGGCGGTTCGGCGCCCCGACTTGCCCGCGAAAGGAACACCGCGATGCATGGCACGGGCTACGCCCGTGTTCGCGGGACAAGCCCGCTCCCACAGGGTGGGCTGGTCTTTAGATGTTGAGCAAGACAGTTGCTCCTACCGGGATTGGGCAGGCCTCGGATTTTTGAGCAAGACAGTTGCTCTCACAGGGGAGCGCTTCAGATCTGTGACACCAACGCCTCGAGCTGCTCCTGGCGCTCGGCCTGGTTCACCCGTGCGCCCGGATTGAGCGTCGACCACTGCGGATGCGCCCGCGCCTTGCTCAACGCCTCCGGCAACTTGCCCTCGCGCCAGGCCTTTTCATCCAGCTCGCCCAGCCGCACCCTGTCCTGTGCGGCATGGCCACGGCTGTCCAGGGCGAGCATCAGTTGCTGTTGGCGCAGTGCCAGCAGACGCAGCACGCTGTCATCCACGGTCAGTTCCCGCTGGCCCTTGAGTTTGCCCAGCAACCGCGATCCATAATTGCGGGCGGTTTGTAGGGCGCCTCCGGCAATGGCACCCGCCAGCGCGGCAGCGCCGAGGGTCAGGCCACCGACCAGCAGATCGACACCCGCACCGGCCGCGGCTCCGGCGGCGACACCGCTGCCCAGGCGTACGCCCAGCAGCTTCAGGGTCTCGGGGTTGAACAGGTCATCGCCCCAGCGACCGTCCAGCAACGGCAGGTCGCCGGCATTGGCGTCTTCACGACGGAAGGCATAGAGCTTGAGCAGCGCCTCGACACAGCGCTGCTCACGTTGTCGAACATCCTGACGCAGCGCCTCGATGGCCTTGGCTTCAGCGGCAGGCTCTGCCTCGACGCTGCGCCGACAGGCGGCGCAGTCCAGCAGCAGCTCAGCGATCAGGCGTTTGCCGCTGTGCTGGCGGGCCAGGCGCTGGGCCTGCTGGTCGTCGATCAAGCGCTGCAAGGCGGGGCGCGATGTCTCCAGCAGCAGGGCGAGGCTCTCGTAGAGGCGTCGCTCGCCGTCCTCGGGCGGGGCCACGCTGTCGAACCGCACCAGCGCGTGCAGCCCCAGGCGGGCCAGGGCTTCGCGCCATTCTGGCTCGCGGTGCTGGCTGCTGGCGACGAAGTTGAGCACGGGCAGCAGCGGCTTGCCGCAGCCGGCGAGTACTTCCAGCTCGTCGCGGTACTTGGCCAGTACCGGCTCGCGTGCATCGATCACATAGAGGCCGGCATTGCTCGCCTGTAACTGTCGCAGCACCTTGGCTTCCTGCTCGAAGCGCTGGCGCGCCTCGCTACCCTGGAGAAAGCGCTCCAGGCGGGCCGGGCCGTCAAGGCGTTCACCGGGGCGTTCCAGGCGCTCCAGATAGTCGAGCAGGGCAATGGCGTCTTCCAGGCCGGGGGTGTCGTAGAGCTCGAGCAAGGGCTCGCCGTCCACCGACAGCCGCGCGCCTTCGACATGGCGGGTGGTGCTGGGGCGATGGGAAACCTCACCAAAGCCGACATCGCGGGTGAGGGTGCGCAGCAGCGAGGTCTTGCCGACGTTGGTATGGCCGACCACGGCCAGCTTGAGCGGATCAGTCATAGCCATGCTCCAGCCAGGTCAGGGGCGAGGTGTCGGCGTGGTGCAGGCCGAGGCGGTCGAGGGCTTCGTGCCAGTCGCCCAGGCGAGCGGCGTCGAGTGCCTGGCCGGGCAGGGCCTGGAGCAACCAGATGCGTGTGGCGCCTGCATTGCGCGCGAGCTCGGCGAGCAACGCCAGGCTGCCACGATCAGGCGAGCGGCGCGGGTCGCAGGCGATGGCCAGGCGCGCCGGTGGGAAGCGGCTGAGCTGTTCGAGCAGTTTGTTGCGTGATTCGCGGCTGTCGAGCACGCCTGCGTTGGTCACCGTACTTGGCAGCGTGGGCGGCCAGGCGCGCTGGTCATCCAGCTCCAGGCCTACCAGCAGTGCGCCGCTGCTGCCGGTTTCCAGTTGGCCGGCCTCGAACTGTGGCAGGTGCTCGGGGGCGGCGTCCTGCACACCGATACGCTCGCTGCGCGGCATCAGCGCGTCACGTAGCTGCGCATGGCCTGGCAGGTTCAGATCCAGGGCGAGCTGCCCGCGGCCCTGGCGCCAGCGCCACAGGCACAGGGTCGCCAGCAGCAGGCGGGGCAGCAGGCCATACACCAGCACCACGCCGAGCAGCCAACTGGCCCAGGCCTGGCGGGCGATGTCCAGGCTCGGCAGGGTGGCGCCGCTGGCGCGGATCATGCTTTCGTCGGGAATGCTGAAGCCCAGCAGCGAGGGCAGGGCGCCGAGGGCGTTGGTCAGGGCGATGAAGGGTTCGGCCGCGAGCAGGGTGGTCTCCCAGACGAAGCCGTAGCGCCGGGTCGCCAGCAGCGCCAGCAGCATGCCCAGCGCCGCGCTCATCGCCAGCAGCCACAGGCCATGTACCAGCAGGCCGAGCAGCCAGCGATTGAGGCGCTTGCGCTGCAGCAGCACCAGCAGGGCGGGGGCCAGGTGCACGGCCTTGGCATCACGGGCGAAGCGTTCGCTGAGCCACAGCCAGAGCCGGCCCAGGGTTGCGCCCTGCTCACCTGCGAAGAAGAAGCCCAGGGCCCAGCCGACCAGCAACCCCAGATTCAGGCCCAGCAGGCTGCCCAGTGCCCAGAACACATTCACCGGGCGTTGGCCGTCACCCAGCGCCGCAAGGCCGAGGCCGGCGCCGCTGAGCACGGCGACGATCATCAGGGCCAGCAGGGCCAGGCGTGCACCCTGCTTCCAGTGGCGCAGGGCCTGGGTCATGCCGTCGCGCTCGGCCAGCCACAGGGCGCGGTGCTCGATGCGTGCCGCCAGGTCGCCGCCCTGCTGGCGCGCGCGACGGTTGGCTTCCTGGTCTTCCAGGGGGCCGGCATGTTCTTCACGCAGCCGCACCGCTTCGGTGAGCCAACGTTTGTCCAGTTCGGTCGGTGCAGTCACAAGGTCTTCCATTGCACGGGTCGAGGCCCAAGCATAACCCACGTGCCGAGTGCTATCCTCGCCGTCATGAACACATCACTTCCCCTCAGTCTGATCGCGGCACTCGCCGAGAACCGCGTGATCGGCATCGACAACTCCATGCCCTGGCACCTGCCGGGGGACTTCAAGTACTTCAAGGCCACCACCCTGGGCAAGCCGATCATCATGGGGCGCAAGACCTGGGATTCGCTCGGGCGACCACTGCCGGGGCGCTTGAACATCGTCGTCAGCCGCCAGCCCGGGTTGACGCTGGCGGGCGCCGAGGTGTTCGCCTCGCTGGACGCAGCGGTGGTGCGTGCCGAGCAGTGGGCGCGCGAGCAGGGGGTTGGTGAGCTGATGCTGATCGGCGGCGCGCAGCTCTACGGGCAGGCGCTGGAGAAGGGGCTGGTAAGCCGGATGTACCTGACGCGTGTGGAACTGGCGCCTGAAGGGGATGCCTGGTTCCCGGCGTTCGACGCGGCGCAGTGGACGCTGGCATCGACCGAGCGGCAGGTCGAAGAAGGCAAGCCGGTCTACCACTTCGAGGTGTGGGACAAGCGTTAGGCTCTGTCTGAAATGTATCTGCACTCGCCCATACTGCGTTGAAACGGGGCTCGGAATGCTCATGTACTCCAGTACACTGCGCTTCCTCCCCCCG